>NZ_JADJSO010000055.1:0-156821 GCF_016711665.1 Candidatus Villigracilis saccharophilus | reverse complement strand
AAGATGACCGACGAAACCGTGCTCAAGGTCATGCTGCATTTGGGCGCGCATCCAGCCCTGAGGCTTGATCTCACCAAAGCGCAGCCATTGATACACCTGCGGTTTGATTGAAATTTTGATACGGATTCATAGTACCTGACCCGCCAATTCACGAAGGCTTCACTCTGGGCGGATGTTTTCGGCGGGAGTATCTTCAGGATTTCGCAGCCACCGGGCAGAGATCCAGCGCGAGCCGCCAGCGGCTGCATTGGCAAAAACTCTGACGTACGCATTGGCATCTCCCTGCAAAAAGACGGAGACAGGGTCAAGATTTCCGCACACCGCCAAACCGTCAAACGCTTCGGCCGCCTGATGCAGATCCACCATCCAATCTGTATCATCGATCTGCGCGCCGCATTGCGCCATGTCTTTGAGAAGATGTGGTCGTCTTTCCGCAAATGTGCAGGCGTGGAATGCCGCCCTTGGCTTTGACCGCTTCAAAGATTCGCTGTTCGTATGGCAATGCAAATTCGCGATACATGCGTGGCGAGATCTGCGATGCCACAGCGTCACCCAAGCCGATGATGTGCGCTCCTGCGTCGATCTGCGAGGCAAAGGCGATGGCAATCTCCACACATTTTTCAAGCAATTCTTTCAGCCAGGCGGGATGCCTGCCGAGGTCGATCATCACGTTGGTCATTCCGCGTAGGTCGCAGGCTTCCGCCAATGCCCCTTCCACCCAACCCATCACAGGGACTTCATCCCCCACCTTTTCGCGCAATGCACGAATCCTCCAGGCGGTCTGTCATACGTGGGCCAAAGTTCTGCAACAGGGAATTAAACTTGGAAAGCATTTCCATTTCAGTGATGAGCGGCGTTTTGCTGAGCGGTAGATTGTCCTTGGGAAATTCCACATCCAACCCGCATCGGCGGCTTCACGGTATGGATCGGAGATCGTCCGCACGATGTCGAGGTCGAAATCCTTGAGCACCGCGAGGTTGGCTTGGACAAAGCACACGATAATCGAGATAGTAGTTTGAGAGCGGTGTGCCGATGTGACGCACTGCGCGCGCCATAAAAATATCAAAATTAGGGATGCGGTCAATGGGCTTGCCTGCAAGCAGGTTATGTAATCGCTGGAGTGAGTTCATGGGATTTTCCTTTGATGTATTTTAACCCCCTGCTGAAATTAAGGAATAGTTTGGAACAGCCAAAAGAGCTTCCTATGAAAATATCCGCCTGTGAGGATAATGACAAAGATCAACAGCCTGACAACAAAACTCAGTATGTGAGAGTTAGGTAATAGATCTCCAATGCCGTATTTTGAGCAATATCTTTCAAGAACTGGCAGTTTACTCAGGCTTTTCTTCTTTCCAACTGTGTATATGGTTCTATTGAAGTTATTACGGGACAAACCCTCTTAACGCGATACCATGAAACAGTTTGATGCAATCCGCATCGAATTTTTTATCAAAGTATAAGAGGAGACATGAAACAATCTTTAAATCAAGTATTAAATTTGTTAAAAACCACAAGTATGGCTGGTCCAGTATCCCCTTTTACTCCTTGGACTTGCCATCTCTAGTGCAATGCTCTTAGCTCCTTTATGAAGGAAAAACCAGTCGCCCTGAGCGCTGGCGGCCTGCCATCTCAGACGGGAGAGTAGCAAGAATTGAAGAACTTCAAGGCGGCGCTACTCTGATAATCCACTATAAAGATGGGACGGAGGACACCACGCGGCGCGACCCATCCACTTCCTTTCTGGAGCAAATGCAGTTCCTTGGCGTCAGCAGAAGCCAAATGGCGAAGTTGGAATATGAAGTCGTAGACTCGAAGATGGCCGCCGGTGACAAAGTCACCAGCACATTGGTAAGCATTGCCATGCTCGGCATGATGGGCTTTGCCCTCACACGGATGGGCGGCGGGAATTGGCCGCAAAAATTTGTAGAAGGGGCAATCCCGAACCTCAACTTCAACGATGTCGCGGGCATGGACGAGAACCGCGAGGAATTGGTCGATATTGTCGCCTTCCTAAAAGACAATCAACTGTACGAGCACATGGGCGCGCGTATGCCGTATGGCGTGCTTTTGGCTGGCGACCCTGGAACGGGCAAAACTTTGCTCGCCAAGGCCATTGCCGGGGAAGCAGGCGTACCCTTCTTTAGCACCTCTGGTTACGAGTTCGTGGAGATGTTCGTTGGTATGGGCGCGAGCCGTGTACGTTCATTATTTAAAAAAGCGCTAGCCAAAGCTCCGTGTATCATTTTCATTGATGAAATTGACGCGGTCGGACGCAAGCGTCACGGAGGCGGCGGGGCGGCGGTGAAATGGAACAGGATCAGACCTTGAATCAGCTGCTCGTTGAAATGGACGGTTTCGCCGCCACGGATGGAGTGATTGTCCTTGCAGCCACCAACCGCGTGGACGTGCTCGACCCAGCCTTGATCCGCGCTGGTCGTTTTGACCGCCATGTAAATATCTCCCGCCCCGATGTAAAAGGACGTGTGGCCATTTTGGAAGTGCATGTCAAAGATCGAAAACTTGCAGAGGATGTAAATCTATGGACATCGCAAAATCAACTCCGGGTTAGTCGGAGCGGACCTGGCGAACATCGTCAATGAAGCGGCGATCATCGCAGTGCGCGGCGGCAATGATGTCATCTCTGTGCTGGATTTTCAGGAAGCTGTGGAAAAATCGTTGATCGGCGGCGTCCAACAAAAGAGCCGCGTCATCAGCGAAGGCGAGCGTAATACGATCGCTTATCATGAAGCAGGCCACGCGGTTGTGATGCACGCCACGCCCCATTCTGACCCTGTCTATAAGATCACGATCATCCCGCGCGGGCGGTCGGGCGGCTTACCATGGCGCTCCCGAACAGGATAGCATTCTCATGTTCCGCAACCAGATCATGGCGCGCATCATCGGCCTGATGGGCGGACGTGTGGCAGAGGAGTTATTCTGCCATGACATTACCAGCGGCGCATCCAATGACCTTCAAGTTGCCACGCAATTGGTCGAAGACATGGTCATGCGCCTAGGAATGAGCATGAGCGGCTTACGAGTTTTCCAACGACCTGAGGCCGTGACGGCACAGGCTGGGCAAAAAACATTTGAAGCGCTTGATAAAGCCATCAACGAGATTCTCGACGAGTGTTATCAGGAAGCCAAACGCATCGTCACCGAAAAGCGGGATACGGTGGAACGGGTAACGCAAGCTTTACTCCAAAAAGAAACCCTGTCACGCGAGGAGTTTATCTCACTGACATAGTTTCGCATGAATACTTATTTGATAACAAGAATGCCTCCGAAATTTTATGCGGGGGCATTCTTGTAGATTGCGTGAGTGCGTTGATGGCTGGCGGAAATCCAGAATATACTCAAGGCGGGGACGAATAGCAAATTGAGCAGTGACTAGATGATGACTGTATAATCGGGATTCAACCCTAACCTTTGTGAGGATTCATGGATACACTTTCGGAACGCCGCAAGGCGATTCTTTATCTTGCACTGGCCGCCATTCTTTGGAGCACAAGCGGTCTGTTTGTAAAAATATTGGATTGGCAGCCGATCTCGATCCTGGCGGGACGCAGTCTCTTCGCGAGTATTGTTTTCCTGATCTACCTGCGACGCATCCCCACCCGCTTCAACCGCTGGCAGTTACTGGCAGCAGGGATGTTCATCCTGACTCAGTTCCTGTTCGTCACCTCCACCAAGATGACCACCGCCGCAAACTCGATCTTCCTGCAATACACAGCTCCGATCTATATTGTTTTGCTGGCGTTCTGGCTCTTGCGCGAAAAACCCGCCCGTACGGACTGGATTTCCATGCTTATCATCTTCATCGGGCTGACACTTTTCTTCGCGGATAAACTCAGCATGGACGGCCTGTACGGAAACCTGCTCGCCATTCTCAGCGGCGTGACCTCGGCTGTGATGATGGTCGCCTTCCGTGCTCAAAAGAATGGCAATCCTGCGGAGAGCAACCTGATCGCGTTTCTCATTACCGCCACTTTAGGATTTCCTTTTGTCTTGAAAGAAACATGGACAGTCACCAATTGGTCAATCCTTGCCTTTCTCGGTGTGTTTCAGATCGGTTGTGGCGATCATTTTTTTCACACAAGGAATCAAACACATCCCAGCCCTTGAAGCGAATCTTATCGGCACGCTGGAGCCTGTCTTGAATCCCATTTGGGTATTTTTATTCTACGGTGAAAGTATGGGATCCTGCATTAATCGGCGGATTGGTCGGCGGTGTCATGACTTCCAGCGTCTACTGGGCAGTGCGAGAGCAGCGAAGGAAAGTGAATAGCCTCCTCGAAATTCAGAATACGCTCCCTGTGTAGAGACAGATGTCAAATTGAACGTGTCGAGGCGCAGAGGGTATCTACGTAACCACCCATTAAAAATATTACTCAATAATCAATTTCTCCACAAAATGAATATTGAGTTTAGAGTTGAATTAGTTATACTAGTATAACTAATTCAACTCTTCTGTTTGGGAGGCAAAAAAGGATACAGCTGATGGAAAATTTGCCAGTACATCGTAAAGGTGGGAGAAAAAGGACAGATCGTTATCCCCAAAGCTGCACGGGAAATGTTCGACATTAAGCCCGGAGATACCCTGCTATTGCTTGCCGATACCAAGCGCGGCATTGCCATCGTTCGGCGTGAGCTGTTTGAACAATTTACGGATAGTGTCCTTCAGTCCAACGAGACCGAAGAGTAACTACCTCTGTCTATATTCTGTTGCATGAAAGGGAAAAAATGAAAAAGGTGTTTCATATGATCATTTGGATTTTGGGTGGGGCTTTGACTCTCGCGGCAGTAGGAATTGGAGGGTATATCTTCAACAATATGACTTACTTCGAGCGGGATATGGCAGCTGTATGGCGGGCGTGATTCTGTTGAAAAACAAGTGATGATCAACGGCAGTTCGCTAAACTATGCAGAAGGCCCAAACAACGGCCCCGTCCTTTTGCTGATTCACGGGCAAGCCGTTGACTGGAAAAACTATGCAAAAGTTCTCCCCAAACTTTCTCAGCAATATCATGTCTTCGCCATAGACTGTTATGGTCACGGCAACTCTACACGTATACCCGAAAAATATTCCACAGTTGCCATGGGGACAGACATCTCCATCTTTATAGAAACAGTGATCGGTGAGCCTGTAGTTGTCTCAGGGCATTCATCAGGTGGACTGCTCGCTGCCTGGCTGGCTGCCAATAAGCCAGACCTCGTTCAGGGTGTCGTACTGGAAGACCCGCCATTTTTTACATCCGTTCTGCCGCGTGCCGAAAAATCATGGAACTATGTTGACCTTGCCTTACGACCGCTCACAACTTTTTAGAAAGCGTGAGACAGATTTCGTTTGCATACAACATTATATATGGCAAATTCATCACGCTCTTTAATGATCCTCCAAACCCAAACTAACCGCAGATGTTCTAGAATATCGCGCGAAACATCCTGATGAGGCGGTCAAGATCTACTATATGCCCCTATCATGAACGAAATTTTTCGTGGACTCAACACCTACGACCCGTGCTTCGGTGATACGTTCTATACTAATTCCTGGAACACAGGCTTTGACCACGCTGAGACATTAGCCAATATCCAAGTTCCCGCCGTGCTGATCCATACCAACTGGAGCTACAACGCGGACGGTATCCTCATGGCAGCCATGGACGACAAAGACGCGGAACGAGCCCGCTCTCTCATCAACGATGTCCAGTTCTTTAAAGTTGACTCTGGTCACGGCTTTCACTTTGAGAAACCAGGTGATTTTTCAGATCCTGCTGGATTTCAAGAAGCAGATCCTTCAAATACCCCTTCCTCTCCCCCAACCCCGAATTAACTTTGGAATAATTATTCAGGTTCGTCCATCCGAATTCGGAGAGGAAAGAGTGCGCGCAAATTTTCTTACAACAAAAGACTCTGAAGTCGCAATGTCTTCAGAGTCTAATCACCTAATCTCTAATATCGAATTATCTGCTTTTTCACTCACCCGTTGGCACCCAGATATTCTTGACCTGAGTCGCCTCGTGCAGGAATTCGTGACCTTCGCCCTGCTCGCGGGACATCCAATCGCGGAGTAGACCATAGCCTGTCCATGTGCGTTTCATGTTCGCAGCGGACTCGTTCTCGACGTGGTAACTGCCTTCCGCAGAGCCGAAGTACCAGACCGAGTCCACGTCTTCGTGTTGAACGAGGGTCTTGACCAAATGGTCACGGTCACCTGTGACGATGTTGACCACGCCGCCAGGCACATCGGAGGTGTCGAGCACCTGATAGAAGTCCATGGCGGAGAGCGGGTATTTCTGGCTAGGGATCATCACCACGCTGTTGCCGCGTGCGATGGCAGGCGCCATGAGTGAGATAAAACCAAGCAATGGATTTTCATCGGGGCAGGCAATGCCGATCACACCCATCGGTTCGTTGACCGCGACGGTGATTCCGCGCAGGGTGGTCTCTTGCACCGTGCCGCCGTATTTGTCAGCCCATGCCGCATAAGTGAATAATCTTTCAACAGATGCATCCACTTCAGCTTGCGCGGACTTCTGCGTGCGTCCTGTCATTTCGACGATGCGTTTTACAAATTCAGCGTTGCGGGCATCGAGATTTTCCGCGATGAAATATAAAATCTGCGAGCGGTTGTATCCGTGGCGCATCGCCCAGCCTGATGTCCGTGCTTTGTGTGCGGCTTCGACTGCATCACGAATATCTTTGCGATTACCGTCACCGACCTGACCGACTAATTTCCCTTTCGCGCTCAACACGCTCGAAGTGTATGCGCCGTCGGGGCGAACCTGCTTGCCGCCGATGTACATCTTCGGAGTGCGATCTACCAGCGGAAGAGAATGTCCATTTGCCCGAGCAACCCCAGGCTGAGTCGGAAGCGTTGGAACGTGTTCACCCCACTTCTTCTTTTCATCCAGTACAAACTCAGGGCGTGGACGATCCATCCATGTCGGTCGTAAATATTCAAACAGACCTTCACGCCCGCCTTCGCGCCCGTAGCCCGACTCGCGATAGCCGCCGAAGCCCGACGCGCCGTCGAATTGATTGGTGCAATTGACCCACACCGAACCCGCCTTGATCTTGCTCGCCACATCGAGCGCGAGGTTGATGTTATCGCTCCAGACACTCGCCGCGAGACCATAGCGCGTGTTGTTCGCAAGTTCGATGGCTTCACTCGGCGTGCGGAACGTAAGCGACACAAGCACAGGTCCGAAAATTTCTTCCTGCACAGTTGACGCGGCGGGATCAAGACCAGTAATCAAAGTTGGTTTATAAAACAATCCCTTTTCGGGCAGCGCAATATTCGGCTGAAAACATTCGCCGCCTTCGGCAATGCCCGTCTTCACCCAACCATCGATCGTGTCCCATTGGCTTTGATCAACAATCGCGCCCATGTCAATCGACTTATCGAGCGGGTCGCCCACGCGCATGTGTTGCATTCTATTTTTTAATTTTTGGATAAACTTCGCTGCGACATTTTCCTGCACTATAAGCCTTGACCCTGCGCAACAAACCTGACCCTGATTAAACCAGATCGCATCGACCACGCCTTCAACTGCTCCATCCAAATCGGCATCGTCAAACACGACGAATGGACTCTTGCCGCCAAGTTCAAGCGAGAGTTTTTTGCCTGAGCCAGCCGTCTGCTTGCGGAGCGTGCGCCCGACATCCGTTGAACCCGTGAATGCGATCTTATCCACATCGGGATGTTCAACGATCATCGAGCCTGCGCTGCTGCTTCCAGTGATGACGTTCACCACACCAGCAGGCAACCCCGCTTCTGCAACGATTTCAGCAAATAACAACGCCGTGAGTCTGGTGTACGAAGCAGGCTTCAATACCACCGTGTTACCCATCGCAATCGCAGGCGCGATCTTCCACGCGAGCATCAACAGCGGGAAATTCCACGGGATGATCTGCCCGACCACACCGACAGATTGATAATCGCGCAGTTCGGTTTCCATCAACTGCGCCCAGCCCGCATAATAATAAAAGTGACGCGCCAACAAAGGCACATCTATATCGCGAGACTCGCGGATCGGCTTGCCGTTGTCCATACTTTCGAGCACCGCCAACAAGCGCGAATGCTTCTGAAGGTTGCGAGCGATCGCATAAAGATAACGCGCGCGCACCACACCAGGAGTTTTACTCCACGTTTTGAACGCCTCACGCGACGCCCCCACCGCCGCATCGACTTCTTTTTGTCCAGCCTGTGTGGTCTCGGCTAATAACTCGCCATTCGCAGGGTTGTACGAAGGATAGAACTTCGCACCCTTCGGCGTCACCCACTCGTTGTTGATGAACAAGCCGAACTTGCGTCCATGCTCATCCAGCCACGCTTTGACAGCATCAGGCGCTTCGGGCGCAGGTCCGTATTCCATGGTGTTGAAGATTTCAAGTATTTTGCTCATAATTTCATCCTATCTCGGTGGTCGAGTAGCCCGAATACTCTTTGAGGGCGTATCGAGACCACATATTTCAAGGTCAACTTTTTATATTAAGCCTGCTCGTCATCTTTGGTCTCGATACGGGCTGAAAAAGCACCAGCCCTACTCGGCCAACGGAGGCTCTTTATGAAACTTCTTCTTTGCCAGAGGTGGAAGCATTTCATAATTGCCATTGATCAACGCTTCTCTTTTTGCTCTGCTCCAATTTTGAACTTGCTTTTCTCGATAATAAGCATCTGCAACTCGTTCGTATTCTTCGCCGTAGACCAACTTCACAGGAAGTCGTCCCGATGTATATCTTGAACCTTTCCCTGATTGATGTTGCATGAAGCGTTGGTCAAGATTTTTGGTCGAGCCTACATAATAAGAACCATCAGCGCATTCAAGAATATACATCCATGACATAACTTTTATTCCATATATATTCGGTGGTCGAGTAGCCCCGAATGCTCTTTGAGGGGCGTATCGAGACCACAAATTCCAAGTAAATCTTTTATTTTCTATATACATCCAACTGATGGTCTCGATACGGGCTGGAAAAGCACCAGCCCTACTCGACCATCGGGGTTGTTACTACCCCATCGGCATGTGATGTTTCGCCGCGTAGTGACCTGTGATGTAGTGATACAACTGCCGCTCGATGTCGGTCAATAGGCTGCTTGCACCAATGCGGAACAGATCATTCTTCAGCCATTCGTCGCCGAGTTCTTCCTTCATCAACGACTGCCACGCCAGCGCTTGCTTCGCGGAGCTAATTCCGCCCGCGGGTTTGAATCCCGCCTTATAGCCGAAGCGGTCGAGATAATCACGCAGAGCACGGATCATCACGAGACTCACTTCGAGAGTCGCATTAGTTGGTTCTTTGCCCGTGGATGTCTTGATGAAATCTGTACCAGCCATCATGGACACGAGGCTGGCTTGATATACCTGCTTAAGCGAACCGAGTTCACCCGTGGCGAGGATGGTCTTCATGTGTGCGTCACCGCAGGCTTTGCGGAATTGTTGCAGTTCGTCGTACATGGCTTGCCAGTCGCCAGTCAAGACATAATTGCGGGCAATGACCACGTCAATTTCTTTTGCGCCTGCTTCCACGGCTTGCTCAATTTCCTGAATGCGCTGTGACAGAGGAGTCTGTCCCGCTGGAAAACCTGTCGCGACAGAGGCAACTGGAATATTAGAGCCTTGAAGCGCATGGACTGCATCCGCGACACGGTTGGGGTACACGCACACCGCACCGACGGTGATCCGCTCGCCGCTCAATCCAAGTTTTTCCAGCATATCGGGGCGCAGCGGTTGTTTTGCCTTCGCACACAGACGATGCACACGCCCAGGCGTATCGTCACCTGCGAGGGTGGTCAGGTCAATGTTGGTGATGGCGCGTAAAAGCCATGCCGCCTGCCAGTCCTTTTTCACGGTGCGGCGACCTGTGAGCGTGGCGGTACGTCGCTCCACTGCGCTTTTGTTGACATGCGCGCCCATGACCCAATCAAGGTCAAGGGGCGTGCCGGGGTTACGAGTGTGATTATTGGTCATAAAGTGAGCCTTATTTTTTTGAATACATGCTTGAAAAGCAGCGTAAACGGATATGGTTTCTTTTACACTGTTATTATACAGGGTTTACCCATTCCATCCCGCATATCGGTCTCATGCAGACATCAGTTTGCACCATAATTTCCAAAAATCGAAAACAGACACGCTCATGCTATACTAAAATCAACGCTCGAAATCATGATTACACGGAGAACCACATGTCATCATTCCCAATTGCTTCAAAACGCCCGCACGAGATCACACAGCACGGACATACACGCATGGATCATTACTACTGGATGCGCGACAAGAACGATCCCGAGACGATGAAACATCTGCGCGCCGAAAGCGATTATCTCGAAGAACTCATGCAGCACACCAAGCCGTTGCAGGAAAAACTGTTCCAAGAGATGAAGGCGCGTATCAAGGAGGATGACTCAACTGTCCCTGAAAAAAGAGGCGGATATTTTTATTATGAACGTCATGAGGAAGGAAAACAATATCCCATCTTCTGCCGCAGGCATGGCTCTCTTGATGCGGCGGAAGAAGTCCTGCTCGACCAAAACGAATTGGCAGAAGGAAAAACCTTTTGCAGCGTCGGCGCATTCTCGATCAGCACGGATGGAAACAAGCTGGCCTATTCTGTTGATTTTGGCGGACGGGAAATCTACACGCTCCATATCAAAGATCTAAAGAGCGGCGAGTTATACCCTGAAGCGATCGAAAACACCTCGGGAAGTGCATACGAACATGGCGGCGTGGAATGGGCAAATGATAACGAGACCGTCTTTTATACAACATTGGACGAAGCACAGCGTCCGCATAAATTATTTAGCCACAAGGTTGGGACGGATGCGGCACAGGATAAACTCATCGTCCACGAAGATGATGAAACCTATTTCCTGTTCATGTTCAAGACCCGCGATGACGCGTACATCATGACCTATCATTACAGCACCACTACGCGTGAAATGCGGTTTTTACCCGCGGACCATCCTGCAGAGTCGATGCGTGTGATCCAGCCGCGCATACAAGGGTTGGAATATTTCGCCGCGCACCACAATGGGAAATTCTTTATTGTTCACAATGACAACGCGAAGAATTTCAAATTAAGCGTTACCACTGTAGACCAGCCCGAAAAAGAAAATTGGCGGGAGGTCATCCCCCATCGAGCAGATGTACTCGTGGACGGCGTAGACACCTTTGAAGATTTTATCGTCGTCACAGAGCGTAAAGGCGGACTCAAACAACTGCGCATCAGTGGCTCAGATGGTTTGGAAAATGTGCATTATGTGCATTTCCCCGAACCTGCATATAACGTTTATCTTGAAGCCAACCCTGAATTCAAAACCGATCTTTTACGCTTCAAATATTCCTCGCTCATCACGCCCAACTCGGTCATAGACTATCACATTGCCACTGGAGAATGGGAACTCAAAAAAGAAGATGAGATCCCCAGCGGCTATGATAGAACCCAATATGTATCCGAGAGAATCCACGCCACGGCATCGGATGGCACCCAGGTCCCGATCTCAATTGTCTACAAAAAAGGATTGAAGAAAGACGGGAGCAATCCCGCCCTGCTTTATGGATATGGCTCCTACGGCGCGACCATCGACGCGACCTTTAGCTCCAACCGCTTCTCTCTACTTGACCGTGGATTTGTCTTCGCCATCGGACACATTCGCGGCGGCTCAGACATGGGGCGCGGATGGTACGAAGATGGCAAGATGAAGAATAAGAGGAACACCTTCACTGATTTCATCGCCTGCGCCGAGCATCTCATCAAAGATGGATTCACGTCCCCGCAAAAACTCGCCATCATGGGCGGCTCTGCGGGAGGACTGCTTGTTGGCGCATGTGTCACCATGCGGCCTGACCTGTTCAAAGCCGTGATCTGCAAAGTCCCATTCGTGGATGTGGTCACAACGATGAACGACCCAAGCATTCCCTTGACCACACTCGAATACGATCAATGGGGCAACCCCGAGGATAAGGAGTATTACGAATACATGCTTTCGTATTCGCCATACGATAACATCCGCGCTGCGGAATATCCGCACATGCTCATCACCACCGGACTGAACGATCCGCGTGTGGCGTATTGGGAGCCCGCCAAGTTCGCCGCGAAACTGCGCGAAATGAAGACAGATGATAATCTGATCATGCTTTATACCAACTATGACTCAGGTCACGCCGGTGCCAGCGGGCGTTACGATTTTCTGAAAGAAGTGGCGCAGGATTATGCGTTCTTGATCGACAAACTTGCAGTTAAGTAAATGATGTTACCGTATATTGTTCTGAGCGAAGCGAAAAACCTCGGATTTCAATAGTAGAGACCCTTCGCTTCGCTCAGGGAATCAAGAATAAGATGAATGAAAAAACTTCCGAGAAATTTCTCGGAAGTTTTTTGTTTTATTTCTGAAATTGATTATGCGGGTTGTACAGGAGCAGCGGCGGCAGCTTTCGCGACCACATCTTCCAGCATCTTCGTGGTGAGTGATTTTGGTCTCTCAAGGGGCATGCCAAGCGCGCGCGCCCATACATAGTTGGCTGTCACGCCGAGGGCACGGCCAACGCCGAACAATACGGTGTAGAAGTCGAAATCGCGCACGCCGTAGTAATACTGCAAGGTGCCGGAGATCGCGTCCACGTTCGGGGCGGGATTCTTGGCTTTGCCTTGTTCGCGGAGAACGGCGGGCACTACATCAAAGACCATGTCTGCCAAGCGGACAAGTTCGTCATCGGGGAAGCGCTTCTTGGCAAATTCCATCTGCGCGGTAAAGCGTGGATCAGGCACACGCAAAACGGCGTGACCATAACCGGGGATGACATGTCCGCCATTGAGGGTGTCCCAGGCGAATTTGTACAGGTCTTCGCGGGAAGGAACGCCGCCGAATTTCTTGTGGACTTCCATCAACCAGCCAAGGCACTCTTGATTTGCCAGACCATGCAAAGGTCCAGCAAGACCGTTCAGCGAGGCGGAGAAGGAAAGGTACGGGTCAGAGAGAGCGGATCCGACGAGGTGCATGGTATGGGCGGAGACATTTCCAGACTCATGATCGCTGTGCAAAATGAAATACAGGCGGGCGAGTTCGGAGTAACCCTTCTTGTCAGAGACTTTCATCATCTTGGAGAAGTTTGCGCCGTAATCCAACTTGGGACTGTATTTCGGCTTGGAGGTTTCACCAAAATATTTCATGCGATAAATGAAAGCCGCAATGATCGGAAGTTTCGCGGTAAGGTCAAGGCTGTCTTCGAGGGCGGCATCCCAATACACATCTTTCTTCATGGTGTGATATCTGCTCGCAAAGACCGAGCCGTTCTGCAGAGCAAGCACAGCCTGTGAGAAGAGAGTCATCGGATGAGTCTCTTTCGGCATGGTCTTGAGCATCTTGAAGACATAATCAGGAACGCTCGAGCGCTTGGCCCATTCAGCTTCCACTTCATAAGCCTGTTCTTTGGTAGGAACTTCACCGATCATCAAGAGATAATACAGACCGCCCACCAACGGCATCTTGTTGCCGCGTCCCTTGGGAAGCGCCTTCAACAATTCGGGGATGGACATACCGCGGAAACGAATCCCTTCGGCTGGATCTACATAAGAAATATCTGACAACAAGGATTTGATATCGCGCATACCACCGACGATCTGACCAATGTTGACTTCGGCAACTTTGACTTCAGCATGTTCTTTCGAGAGAGACTTAATTCGTTCGCGCCAGGCAGGCAATTGAGCTGACATTTTTTCGTGAAGAATCATTATGAACTCCTTTTATGAGTATACAAGTAGAAAAAGTAAACACGTACACATGTTTATCTGTGTACGTGTTTATCTGTGTTCATTTATAAACTTACCAAACTCTTCAACGCCTCGTGCGTCTCTTTGACCGACGCGGCGGATTTCTCGAACATGGCCTTTTCGGCATCGTTGAACTTATATTCAAAAATGCGCTCAATGCCCTTGGCGCCCAACATAACAGGCACACCAAAGAACATATCACTCAAGCCGTACTCACCATCCATATAAGCGGCGCACGGAACGATCAACTTCTTATCCTTGAGGATCGCTTCTGCCATTTGTATGCAGGCCATGGAAGGGGCATAAAAAGCGGAACCGGTCTTCAAAAGATTGACGATCTCACCGCCGCCCTTGCGTGTGCGGTTTACGATCGCTTCGAGCTTATCAGCGGCCATGTATTCATTCAAAGGAATGCCGGCGATGTTGGAGTGGCGGGTCAACGGGACCATTTCATCGCCATGTCCACCAAGCACGTAGCATTGAATGTTCTCAACGCTCACGCCAGTCTCCATCGCAACGAAGGCGCGCATGCGGGCTGAGTCCAAAATGCCAGCCTGACCGATGACGCGCTCACGGGGCAGCCCGGTCTTCTTCAAGGTCAGGTATGCCATCGTGTCGAGCGGATTGGTCAATACGATATAAAAAGCATTGGGGGAATATTTCAGAGTCTCTGTCGCAGCGGTGCCGACAATGTCCGCATTGATCTTGAGCAGGTCATCACGACTCATACCGGGCTTGCGGGCAACACCGGCTGTGATAATAATGATGTCAGAATCCTGGGTATCGGCATAATTATTGGTGCCGGTGATCTTGACATCCTTTCCAATAATGGGCATGGCCTGGGTCATGTCCAGGCTTTTGCCTTGCGGCATACCTTCGACAACGTCCACCAACACAACATCTGCGAGTTCGCGTTCGGCGAGCCAATGGGCGGCAGTTGCTCCCGTATTGCCTGCGCCAATAATAGAAACTTTCTTCATTGTGCCTCCAATTTTTTATGTTTGCAAAAATGCAAAATTTTCACTAATTCTATCCGAAAGCATCACAGACCAAAAAGTACAAAATGTCACATGTTTTGACACACAAAATGACAAAAATGGCATGAAAAAAGCCTCCATTTGCCGATTCGGCGGGAGGCTTTTTTTTAGAGGAGAAATTCGGGCGGAAACCGCTTCTTCCTTAACTTTTGGCTGCTTCTTCCAATTCGGCAGTACTGGTCTCGAGGAAGCGGGTCGCCTGAATGGCGGCCGCCGCGCCCATCCCCGCTGACGTGATCACCTGGCGGAAATGCGGGTCAGCGATCTCACCCGCCGCGTACACACCCTCAACACTGGTTTCCATCTTGTCATTGACAATGACATATCCCAGGTCGCTCATTTCCAATTGTCCCTTGAACATCTGCGTGTTCGGAACATGACCAATAAAGATGAACAAGCCATCCGTGTCAAAAGTGGACTCAGCGCCGGTCTTCACATTCTTCAATTTCAAAGTATCGATCTTATCCGTGCCGACGACCTCGGTCACAACGGTGTCTAGGATGAAGTTCATCTTTGGGTGTTCTTTGGCGCGCTTCTGCAAAACAGGACTGGCGCGGAATTCGTCACGGCGGTGAATGACGGTCACAGATGATGCGTAGCGGGTGATAAAAAGCGCCTCTTCAAGCGCAGAGTCTCCGCCGCCGACGATCGCCACTTTCTTATCCTTGAAGAACCAGCCGTCGCAGGTGGCGCAGTAAGACACACCGCGGCCAGTTAATTCAACTTCGCCGGGCACGTTCAAATGTGTCGGGTTCGCGCCTGTTGTCAGGATCAAGGTATCGGCTTTGTATTCGCCGCTGTCTGTTGTCACCTTGTATGGACGCTGTGACAGATCCACCTCATGCGCCATGTCAAACTCGACCTTTGCGCCAAAGTTCTCCGCCTGCTTCTGGAACAACTCACCCAACTGCGCCCCGCCGACCCCTTCAGGAAAGCCCGGGTAATTCTCAATGGTATGCGTCAATGCGGCCTGACCGCCCAACTGCATACCTGTCAACACAACAGGTTTCAGTTCCGCGCGCGCCGCGTACAACGCCGCCGCCAACCCCGCAGGTCCCGCCCCAAGCACCAATACTTTTACATGTTTTTCATTATCGTTGGACATATTTTTTCCTTAGGCATTTCCGCCTGAATCTTATTTTAGAATATTATCAAGACGATTCTTTCAGCCTTGTTATTACCGCTTCGCATTGTATCAGATGCCGTCAGAGGCGAAAAGTTACAGGTTGATTTCTGACATTTCTCTTACACGACCTCCACAAACTCTCCCGCGCTCTTCCACAATTCCTCCACAATGGATTGATACATTTGGGGCGTAAGAACAAACCAAATCAATCAACAACCTACTGGAGGTAAAAATGTTTCGTAATGGTTTCGTATTTCGGCTGATCGGAGTTGTACTGCTGCTCGGCCTCATCGCTGGCGGAGGCGCAATGGCTTTCAAAGCTGGAGAAGCCCGTGGAATCACACAGGCTCCCGCAGTTGCCACAGCGATCTCAAAAGCCGCTGAAAGCGGACAAGTCGCACCCGTCCCGCCGATGATGTACGGCTACGGTCAGCCCTACGGGTATGGATATGGCTTCGGCTATCGCCATCACTTCAACCCGTTCGGCGCGATCTGCGGCTCGCTCATCTTCCTGTTTTTCTTCTTCGGCTTCATGAAGATGATCTTCTTCCGCAAAATGCGCCACGGCTGGGGTCATCATGGACATCACGGTCCGTGGGGCAAAGATTGGAAAGACGGCGTCCCGCCCATGTTCAATGAATGGCACAAGCATGCACACGGTGAAACACCCGCTGAAGAAGGCGATAAAAAAGAATAGACAGTTCCAACAATCTATCCAACCCTGAACACTGGGTTGGATAGATTGTCAAAAAATAAACTTTTCAGGAGAATATCCTTATGAAAGCCGCAGTTTACAGATCCTATGGTCCGCCCGAAGTCCTAAAGATAGAAGAAGTTGAAAAGCCGTCCATTCAAGCGGAACATGATGACCGGGTGTTGATAAAAGTGTACAGCGCATCGGTCAACCCATACGATTATCTGTTTCGAAAAGGATTTCTGCCCACCCGGCCGGATAACGGGGTTCTCAAACCCAAACAACAAATCCTGGGCATTGATGTGGCCGGGATCGTGGAAGCCGTTGGAAAAAATGTAAAAAACTTCAAAGCCGGCGACCGTGTTTTCGGAAGTTGTCTAGGGTCACATGCCGAATATGTACTCGTCCGTGAAAACAGGATCAGCCTGATGCCGAAGAACCTGACATTCAATGAAGCATCAGCAATCCCATGCGCAGCTTTAACAGCATTGCAGGCATTAAGAGATGTTGCCCACATCAAGAAAGGACAAAAGATCCTGATCTATGGCGCATCAGGCGGCATCGGTCATTTTGCGGTTCAATTCGCCAGATACTTTGAAACGGATGTCACCGCGGTATGCAGCACATCCAATCTCAGCTGGGTGAAAAAATTAGGCGCAGACCGCGTAATCGATTACACCAAAGAGGACTTTACCAGGAACGGCGAAAAGTATGACTTGATCCTGGATGCCGTCGGATATTTGACCTATTTCAAGAGCAAGCCTTCCCTAAACAGCACTGGCATCTTCATTACCGAGAACCCGCTGAAAAAAAGATACCTGTTGACACAAATGCTGATCAGCATGGTGACCGGCGATAAACGCATCAAAATGCATCTGGCAAATCCCAACGACAAGGATATGAACTTTTTCCGTCAGCTTGCCGAGGAAGGAAAATTAAAACCTGTGATCGAAAAAACCTATCCCCTGAGTCAAATTGCAGCGGCGCACCGCCATGTTGAGAATGGACACACGAAGGGCAAGGTTGTTATTGAGGTGATCAGGGATTAAGAAACGAGTAATGAGAAACGAGAAATAAGTTGTAGAAGTTAATTTATCGCTCACTACTCATTACTCGTAACCCATCACTCATCGCCACTTTTCCTCCTTCCTCCTTCATCCCTCATACTTTATACTTTCCCCATGTCCGAACTCATTCTCGTTGTAGATGACGAACCCAAGATCGCCCGCCTCGCGCGGGATTATCTGGAGAAGAACGGCTACCGCGTCCTGACCGCAGGCGACGGTCAATCCGCGCTGACAACTGCACGCCGCGAAAAACCAGACTTGATCGTGCTCGACCTCATGCTTCCCAACATTGACGGGCGTGAAGTCTGCAAGATCCTGCGGCGGGACAGTGATGTTCCCATCATCATGCTGACCGCGTTGGCGGAAGAAGTGGATCAGATCACCGGTCTCGAGATCGGCGCGGACGATTACATCACCAAACCGTTCTCTCCGCGCGCGCTTGTGGCGCGTGTGCGCGCCTTGCTCCGCAGAACACGCGGGGAGGTCAAGGCGCCTGCCATCATTCGCATCGGCGCGCTTGAGATAGACTCGGAAAAATACACCGTCACGTTCAACAGCAATCCTGTCAAACTCACGCCAAACGAATTCAAACTGCTTTTCATTCTCGCCGGCCGCCCGGGTCAGACCCTTACGCGCGAACAACTACTTGAAGACCTGCATGGAGCCGCATCCGGCATAGACCGCAGCGTGGACTCACATATCAAGAATTTGCGCAAGAAACTTGAGACCGCATCGGGCGAGTCCATGATCGAAACCGTGTACGGAATTGGATATCGCTTCATCGAGAAATAATTCCACCCTCATGTCCCATAACCCCACCTCTCACTCTCCCAGAAAATGGCGCGGCGGCCGCCGATTTTTTCCGTTCGCCATTTTCTTCTTCAGTTTCATTTTGCTTTTTATCGGCGGCACCGCGGCGATCCTTTATTTGATCTTTTCAGAATATTCAGGGGTGAGAAATATCTGGCTCCTCGTGTGCGGAGCGCCTTCTGCGGTGGTTCTGCTTGCCATCATTACGGCCTTTACTTTGTACGCCCGCTTTGGCAGACCGCTTGGGACAGATATTCAACGCCATTGACTCCGTCGCCGAGGGCGATCTCTCGGTGCGCGTACCTGACGATAACTCGCCGCAGTTTCAAGAGTTGATCAAACGCTTCAATAAAATGGTCAGTGAACTGGAGCGTTCCGACCAGCAGCGCCGCAACCTGACCACCGACATCGCGCACGAACTGCGCACGCCCCTGCATATTATTCAAGGCAATCTCGAAGGGATCATTGACGGCGTTTATCAGCCAACCCCCGAACACATCAACAATACTTTGGATGAAACCAAACTTCTCGCGCGGCTCGTGAATGACCTGCAGACGCTTTCGCTTGCGGAGGCGGGACAACTTCCGCTTCACCCCACCCGATTCCTGCTGGCTGACCTGTTGGCTGATCTCACGACAAGTTTTTCCACCCAGGCCGCAGCCCTCGGCATTTCCCTGCAAACCAATGTTCACGACCCAGCCAAAGAATTCACCGCAGACTATGACAGACTGAATCAGGTACTGTCCAATTTAATTTCGAACGCGCTGCGGCACACGCCCCAGGGCGGGACAATTTCCATCGTCACAGACATCGCCCCCTTAGGGGGATCAGTTGTCAGCGGCATCAGGATCGTTGTCAGAGATACGGGCTCAGGCATCCCCGCGGAGGAACTGCCCTTTATCTTCGACAGATTCTGGCGCGGCGATAAATCCCGTACCGAACGAACGAACAGCGGACTCGGACTCGCCATCGCAAAACAACTTGTCCATGCCCATCATGGGACGATCGAAGCGCAAAGCAAACCAGGTGAAGGAACGACCTTCATGATCGAATTGCCCGAATAATTTATCTTCTCAGCCAGCGCACCAACTGTCCCAGACCAAGCAGGGCAAAGATCACAAAGACCGCGACCCATTCAAAAGTAAACTGCACCCGCACAGACAGTGTGATGGATGCGAGCATAAAACCAAACAGCGCAAGCAGGCTGATGCGTATCAGATGATGGCGTTCGAGTCCGCGCGTGTCATCATCCTTCGCAGATAAATTCAAACGCCGTCGAAAATCTGAAACATCCCAGGCGAAGAGGGCAAGCATTCCGCCAGCGAACATCCAGCTTGAGTTGAACTCGAACCATAAACCAAGCGCCGCAACAACGATGTAAACAAGCAAGGCAATCGATGAATACCAATTCCATTTTCGCCAGATGGCAAGCAGCCAACCCGCGCCAAAGATCAAGATCCAAATTGCATAAAGGCCAAATCCGCTCTGAAAATACCCCCACGCAAGCGATGCGGATGCAAGCACGATGCTTACCAAAAGTGCGGACAAGGTCATAAGACCCTCTTCTGGCGCATCAAAAGCGGACCGACAGCCTGATCCAGCGGAATATCAACATCCCACTCGATAACATGGATGCCCGCGCGCTCAAGGCGCAGGATGAGCAGGTCGCGTTCCACACGGACAACACGCGCCGCCATCTCAACTTCTTTGGAGGGCGGTAATAAACCAAGCTCGAATTTCACAGGGTCAGGACTGATGACCATGACCTGATAACCGCGTCCACGCAATTGGATCAAAACATTCAAGTCAGCATTCAACAATGAACTTACCAAAACGATCTGTGATTCAGGCGGGAACATGCGCGGAGATAAATGCTCCAAACCTGCAAACACAGAACTTACCCCAACCTGGGCGCGCGCCAACGTTTGCATGATGCGCTCGCGTTGAATTTTTCCATACCCGGGCAAAGTCCAACCCAAAAAGCCGCTGTACACAAACAGTCCCACGCGATTGCCCTGTGACAGGAAAGCATCTGAAAGCGCGGCTGCAGCGGAAACCTTGTGTTCGAAAATGGAATGATCGGCATGGAACATGTTCACGCTTGCACGCGCATCCAGAACAACGCCAACATCCGCCACACGCTCCTGCTGATATTCATTTGAATATAAATTCTCATCATGGCGCGCACTCACCCGCCAGTTGATCGTGCGCGGCGAATCGCCGAACTGATATTCACGCACGCCAAAGAATTCGATTCCCGCTCCGCTGACCCGCGCGGGGATCGAGCCGGCGTATAAGCGCGTCCTGCGCGGACGAATGGATATATGTTTTAGTTTTCTGAATTCAGGAAAGATCAACAGGCGCTCATCGGATCGCAGGGTCTGCTCGCGACGGATCAAACCAAAGGTATCTGTCGCTGTGGCGTAGATGGAATCAAACACATACGATCCGCGCGGACCTGTGACAGTGTATGCAAAGGTATGGGAACTGCCCTTGGGAAGCCGAAGCAGGTGACGGTTTGAACCGAGGCGGATCGTCAGATTGGGAGAGATCACATCCTCCAGGGCAAGTTCCTCGATATCCGCGCCTTGATTGGTGATCGTGACCGTCACGATCAATTCCGACTCAGGCGTGATGCGGTCATTGGACAGACTGCGTTCGACATGAAGGTCAAGCGATTCAGGCGCGCTCCAAAATCCGTATAAAAGATAAAGCAGAAACGGGATCGCAAGCGCGATGAATTCACCGCGCAGGGAGATGATCCCTGCCAGCAGCAAGCCATAAATGAACGCGGAAAGAAAAATGGAACGGGACACGTTATCGCGTGACAGGCACGGGGGTTGACCTCAAAACATCGCGGATGACATCGCCGTTAATTTGTTTTGACATCCAATATTCAGGCTGAAGCAACAGGCGGTGGCTGAGAACGGGCACCGCAAAATGTTTAACATCATCAGGCAAAATGAAATCACGGCCTGACAGCACGGCACGGGCGCGCGCCATCTTAAGGAATGCCAGCGAGCCGCGCGGACTGGCGCCCACCGCCACGCGCCGATCGGTTCGGGTGGCATGTACCAAAGCTGAGATATAGCCTTCAAGGTCAGAGTCCACATGCACGGTTTCCAGCGCGGCGCGCATTTCAACCAACTGTTTCGGTTTGGTGACCTGTTTGAGTGTAAGCTCATCCTGCCTGCGTTCGCGGCGGCGCTTCAAAATTTCCTTTTCCTCTTCAAGGCTGGGATAGCCCACCGTGAGCTTGACCATGAACCGATCCAGCTGAGCTTCGGGCAAAGGGAAGGTGCCTTCATATTCAATTGGATTCTGCGTGGCGAGCACAAGGAACGGGTCGGGCAGTTTCAGGCTCTCGCCTTCCATCGTGACCTGTCCCTCCTGCATGGCTTCCAGCAAAGCGGATTGGGTTTTAGGCGATGCGCGGTTGATCTCATCGGCAAGCAGGATGTTGGTAAAGACGGGTCCCTGCCGCAGTTCAAATTGATTCTTGCTGCGATTGAAAATGTAGCCGCCCGTGATATCTCCGGGCAAGAGGTCGGGCGTGAACTGAATGCGTTTGAAATCCAATCCAAGCGCGGACGCGAAACTGCGCGCGATGAGAGTCTTGCCGAGGCCGGGATAATCTTCCAGCAGGACATGTCCGCCCGCCAGAATGGAAGCCATGATCGCTTCGAGCAGGTCGCGTTTGCCGACCACGGCGCGCTCCACTTCATCAATGATCTGGTTACTTAATTGAGATACTTTTGCGATTTCTGTCATGACTTGTCTCCAATTCACTTTCAAGGTAATCGATCACTTCTCGCACATCCACATCCAAAGGCGTGGGCTTCGGCTTGCGCCACCATGCCCACCACGAGCGGAACTGTGGAAAATCTGCGAACGAACCGTTCAGCCCGATCTCAAGATAGGTCTTGATCTCCTGCGGGGGATTCCAATCACTACCTTCCAGCGGACCAAATTTTTTATTGACCGCATGCCCATCCCGTTGGGCCAAAATTTCACGGGCATTCTTTCCCAAACGATTTGCGACCAGCCATTTGTAATAGATGCCGCGCGGTGATTTCCTGACCCAAAGAGCAAGATCCTCGATCGCGCCGACCGATGGCTTATATTCCACTTTTCGTTTGCGGAGAATAATATTTTTTAACGGGATCAGTCGAAGCATAAAAACAAAGACAGCAATGACCAGGAACACCCACAAGATCGCCTGCGGCACAGCGCGATAATATAATTTTATAAGCCACCACAAATAGGCGAGCGGGATGATGATGCCGCGCTGAATGGGGCCGCGCAAATAAAAAGAGAGCGCCAATACCGCAATCACACCTAGACCGATCAACCAGCGGCGCGGCATCACTCCACTCCTCCGCAATACTGAACAATGGACTTAAGACAGACGACCGCTTCATCGATCTCTGCCGTCCCTGAAACGTGCCCTCCGTAGCGGACAGATTCAAAGAGGCGGGTCAGCCGGGTCACAGGTCCGCGCGGAATACCCGCCCGCTCAAGCTGCGATGCGAATTCGGCAGGCGTCATAAAATATTCGCGCTCTAATCCGCGCTTCGCTCCCACCACATGGCTCATGCTCTCATAACATTGAATGATGGCGTCTGTTGCATCCTGCCCGTCTTCAAGTTTTTTCAAGGACAGTCGCGCAATATCCGCGATATCTTTCAACGGCTGGGATGCGGAGTTTAATGCTTTTTGTTTTTCCCACCAGCGGTTCACAATCCATATCAAGGCAATGCCTGCAAGGATCACAATGAACGTGACCAGGAATGACAGGAAAGGCGGTATCTGGGGAGGCTGGAAAACTGGCGGGGGCATATCGCCTGTGGACAAAATATCCGCCGGGGTATTAATATTTTGGAAATTCAAAAAAAAGGGACTCAGAATACCAGGGTTATGTTTTATCAGGTAAAAAAAGACAAGCCCGATCGCTGCGGTCCGCAGGATGGATAGAATTAATTTCTTGCGCAGTTCGGGGGAAAGGAAGAAAGAAAATAGTACAACGACCAGAACAACCATGCTCCAAAAGACCAATTGCTTCCAGAGCGGAACTTCCGCAGCATCCAACAAAATTTGCCCAACCGCCGAGAGGTTGATCGATCGTGGGCTTGTTTCAGCCGACCCAATTGGCTGAGAAGGGCGAAAATCCAGGTTCCTTAGCGCGCCCACCAGCAACAAAAGTGAAACCAGCGCAAGGATAGAAAGAAACACTCCCCAGCGTTTGTCTTCAAATAATTTTCGCATTGTGGAGAAATTTTACCATTTGGAATTGCATACACACTAATTTTCACAACAAGCGGTAGAATTGCCGCCAATGGAAATCTCTGAAAAACTGCAGGGCATCCTTGCCACGCTGCCTTCCAAACCGGGCTGTTATATCTACCGCAACGCCGAGGGGACGATTATTTATGTCGGCAAAGCCATCAGCCTGAAGAACCGCGTGCGGTCGTATTTCCACGCGGACTCAAGCCACGATGGCAAGACGCGCCGTCTGGTGCGCGACATTACGGATATTGAGTGGATCGTGGTCGGCTCGGAGCTTGAGGCGCTCATCCTTGAGATGAACCTCATCAAGAAGCACCGCCCCAAATACAACATCCGCCTCAAAGACGATAAGCGTTACCCATATATCAAGATCCATTTGAATGAGCCGTATCCGCATGTTTCTGTCACACGCCAAATGGAAGAGGACGGCTCGCGCTACTTTGGTCCCTACACATCCGCCTGGGCGGTTTATCAAACACTGGATGTACTGCGCAAGATATTCCCCTACCTGACTTGTGACCGCGAGATCACGGGACTCGATAAACGCGCGTGTCTTTACTTTGACATCAAGCTGTGCATTGCCCCCTGTATCGGAGCGGTCGACCAGGCAGGCTACCGCCAAATGATCTCCGACCTGATGGATTTTCTGGGCGGACACAGCGAAGGTGTGCTGATGCATTTGCAGGATCAAATGCAAAAAGCGGCGGATGAGATGCGATTTGAAAAAGCCGCCGCTTTACGCGATCAGTTGAAAGCCTTGCAATTCATTATTGAACGGCAAAAGATCGTCTTCGCCGCAGATTACAAAGACTCGGATGTGCTGGCAATGGCACGCACGGATGGTGAAGCCTGCGTACAAATATTTTTTATTCGCGGCGGAAAATTGATCGGACGCGAATACTTTATTCTTGAAGGCACGGAAGATACTGATAATCAGGAAGTAATGACGGAGTTCGTCAAGCAGTTCTACACTGAAGCAGCGAATATTCCCGAGCAGGTGATGATTCCAGAAGAAATAGAAATAGAAGAATCAAAGATCATTGCGCAATGGCTCAGGTCAAAACGCGGCGGAAAGAAAGTGGAAATATTCGTACCAAAGGATGGTCAGCCGCACGATCTGGTGAACATGGCCGCCGAGAACGCAACGGAAACTTTGCAGGCTTTGCGCGCGCAATGGCAGGCCGATGCTCACAAGCAGGAACAGGCACTGGGTGAGTTACAATCTGCGCTAAAATTATCCACGCCGCCCAATCGAATCGAATGTTATGATGTCAGTCACACACAGGGCGTGGCGACCGTCGGCGCGATGATCGTGTTCGAGCAGGGTACGCCCGCCAAGAATCTATATCGTAAATTCAACATTGACAGCACCAGCATCGGCGCGCCCGATGACTTCGCGTCAATGGAGGAAATGCTGACGCGCAGATTCAAAAGATGGCGGTCTGCCGAGGAAACGGAACCAAGCCCGGGCGCGAAAAAAGACGCGTCGTTTTCCTTCCTGCCTGACTTGATCATTATCGACGGCGGCAAAGGTCAACTTGGACGTGTGGTCAAAGTCCTCGAAGAATTCGGGCTCTTCGATAAAGTACCCGTGGTCGGGCTTGCCAAACAGGAGGAGGAGATCTTCTTCCCGCATAACAGCCAGCCGTTAATTTTGCCGCGTCATTCGCAGGGACTGTACCTTGTGCAAAGGATACGCGACGAGGCGCACCGCTATGGGATCACCGCGCATCGCGCACGCCGCTCGAAGCAGGGTCTGGCATCACAGCTTGATTCAATCCCAGGCATTGGACCAGCCCGCAGAAAAGCGCTCTTGAAACATTTCGGTTCTATGGATAAGATTAAGGAAGCAAACGTTGAAGAATTGTCCACGGTCAAAGGCATGAACATGAGCGCTGCAGAAAGTATTAAGGCACATCTGGAATGAAACTTATCTGGATCGTTGATGATGACGAAGAAATGGGACGCGCGATCAGTTTGATGCTTAAACTGCTGGACTGCGAAACAAGATACTTCATGAATCCACGCCCCGCTGCCCAGGCGTTACTGGCGGGGGGCAGACCAGACATGATGGTGCTGGATATCAACATGCCCGAAGTCAGCGGCCTGGACATGCTGGAATTCCTGCGCCGCCGCAAAGAGTGGAAGTCCCTGCCTGTCATCATGCTTTCGTCGGAAGCGGCGGACGTGACCGTGGATCAGGCCATGCGATTGGGGGCAGACGGGTATGTCATGAAGCCCGTCACGATCGAAGAGTTGGAAAAGGTGATGGCCCAAGCCTTTTATAATCATATAATCAAGCGAGAGTAAAAATGGCAACAAAAAATACAAAGAACAAGAAACAAACAAAAACATCAGATACAGGCACAAAACGTCAAAACAGGACAGCGCAGATCATGTTCGCGGTCTTTGCGGTCATCCTGATCCTTTCGATGGTGTTCTCTGCTTTTGCGAATTTCTAGGCGCAGGTCAAAATGGTATAATCACGCTTACGCGGCACACTGCCGCGTTTTATTTCGCAAACTACAGAAATATCATTGCGAGGGCGGTGCTCTAATCTCCAACTAATAACGAGATTGCTTGGTCGCGAAACACACTCCTCGTAATGACACACCGCACTGGCCGCATAAGCGCGGCGCAAGCGTAAGGAAATTACATGCTCGACAAATTACAGGCAATTGAAGAACGCTTTGAACAACTTGGCAGCGAACTGCTTGAAGTGGGCGGCGACTATCAACGCGCAGGGGAGATCAACAAGGAACGTGTAGACCTCGAACCCATCTATGTGAAGGTGCGCGAATACCGTCAGGCAGTAAAAAGCCTGGAGGAAGCCAAAGCCCTTATCATTTCCGAGAACGACTCGGAGATGATCGCGCTGGCAAAAGCCGATGTGGATGATCTCACTCCAAAGATCGAAAAACTGGAAAAAGAGATCCGAACCATGCTCGTGCCCAAAGATCCGCGCGATGACAGGAATGTCATCTTTGAAATTCGCGCTGGCGCGGGCGGTGACGAAGCCGCCATTTTCGCGGCGGACTTGTTCCGCATGTACACGCGATACGCAGACGGAAAAAAATGGAAGATCGAATTGATGTCTGAAAGCGCCATTGGCGTGGGCGGATTTAAGGAAGTGATCTTTGAAGTCAAAGGCAAGGGCGCATACTCAAGACTGAAATATGAGTCGGGTGTGCATCGCGTCCAGCGCGTGCCGACCACTGAGTCACAGGGACGGATACACACCTCCACAGCCACCGTGACCGTGCTTGCAGAAGTGGACGATGTGGAAGTGGACATCCCCGAAAGCGATCTTGTGATCGAAGTCTATCGCTCCTCTGGCGCGGGCGGACAAAATGTACAGAAAAACTCCACTGCCGTGCGCCTGTATCACAAACCAACAGGCATGATCATTACCTGTCAGGATGAACGCTCGCAATTGCAAAACAAATTACGCGCCATCAGCATTTTGCGCGCGCGGTTATATGAAATGGAAGAACAGAAACGCCGCGCCGAACTTGAAGCGGACCGCCGCTCACAGGTTGGGTCTGGCGATCGTTCGGAAAAGATCCGTACCTATAATTATCCGCAAAACCGAGTCACAGATCACCGCATTGGATTATCCAGTTACAACCTGCCTACGGTAATGGATGGCTCGATAGATCAGTTCATTGACGAACTCTCCACCAGGGACGAGTCAGAACGACTCGCCGCGACAGGCGTGGAAGACGACGAATAAAATATAATTGAAGACCATTAACCACAAAGGGCACGAAGAACACGAAGGGAAAAATGAAAACTTTAACCTTTGTGAACTTTGTGTCTTCGTGTTTAAAAAGAATTTAGGAGAATACCATGAACGATAATGCCGCATTTGGCGCAGGCTTGCAGCCCTTTATGGGCATCCCATCTTTTATGCGTTTGCCCGTTTCCCGCGAACTCAAAGGTGTGGATGTTGCCATTATGGGCGTCCCCTTTGACAGCGGCACATCCTATCGCACGGGAGCCCGCTTTGGTCCGCGCAAGATCCGCGAGACATCGCTCATGATCTGGGGGCATAACTCCACGCTCAATGTCACTCCGCTGAAAAAGTTAAATGTGGTGGATTACGGCGATGTATCGGTCATCCCCACTTCCATTGAACATACCATGACCGCCATTACAAAAATGGCGAGTGAAATTGTTGATACAGGCACGAAGCTGATCACGCTCGGCGGCGATCATTCCATCGCGCTCCCGCTTTTGCGTTCGCACGTCAAAAAGCACGGACCTGTCTCTCTCGTCCACATTGACGCGCACATCGATACATGGGAATCAGAATTTGAAGGCTCGCCTTACAGTCATGGCACTCCCTTCCGCTACGCATTACAGGAAGGGCTGATCCGCAAGGATGAGTATATGCAGATCGGCATTCGTGGCCCGCTCAGCGGTGCGAATGATTATGCTGACGCCAAGCAACTTGGCGCGCGCACTGTCACCATCCACGAGGTCATGGAAAATGGCGTCAAAGAAATCCTCAAGGAAGTGCACGAGCGCATGAAAGGTCCGCTCTATGTGACCGTGGATATTGACTCTGCAGACCCAGCCTATGCACCAGGCACAGGCACCCCGAAGTCGGAGGATTAAGCAGTTACCAATTACTACAACTCGTCCGCGGACTGCACGGACTCGACCTGATCGGCTTCGACCTTGTTGAAGTCTCGCCGCCCTATGATCACGCCGACATCACCGCCATTCTTGCGTCCAATATTGTTTTTGAATATCTGTCCCTTTTGGCGATAAAAAAATAGAGACATAATGAAACACTTTCAAATCCCATTGCGGATACTTGCAATCCTTCTAGTCATTTTCATTGCATGGACCCTGCGGGCGCGGGCAGTATCCCTGCTCCCGATCGACTTCGATGAAGATGACTATTTGCGCGCAGGACAGGAATATGCGCATCTGATCCGCACCTCGAATTGGTCCGGCTTTCTGGAAACAAATTACCGCCCCGAGCATCCCCCGCTCGCGAAGATCATCATCGGTCTTAGTATCTTATCTGCGCCCGAAGAACCTCTCACCCCAGAAGCCCTCACCTCCGCGGGACCAAATAAATTTCTGGCGCGTGAACTTGTCAATTCGGCACGCACAGTCAATGCGATCCTTGGCACTGTGACTGTAGCCATTTTGGCTTTGATCAATCCATTGGCTGGACTCTTCCTGGCGGGGCATACATTTACGATCAAGTATGTTTCGCAGATCATGTTGGAAGCCTTGCCTGCCTTGACCAGTCTCATCGCAGTGCTCAGCTATCTAAAATGGAAACAGTCCAAAAGGTCAGGGTTTAATGGCTGGTTGGTTCTATCCGCGATCTCACTTGGATTAACAGCCGCATCCAAATATCTTTACTGTGTAGTCGGTATTGCGATCCTCGTGGATTGGTATCTGGATGCCAACGAAAAAGATACCGTCAAAGCATCATTGCGTACCGCGGGACTCTGGGGAGTATTGGCAATTGTCACGTTCTTTATATTTGATCCATTTCTCTGGCCCAACCCCATTACACGGCTTGGAGAGTCGATCTTTTATCACGCCGGGTACGCATCAGGAGCAACCGAGGTTGATAACGCAGGCTATCCGATCTGGCAGCCAATTTTCTGGATATTTTTCTCTCCATCCGTATGGCATAAAGGAGTTTTCGTATTTCCATTCGACCCCTTCATCGCAACTCTGGCTTTCTTTGGCCTGAAACGCTTGTGGACGCGGGAACGACTCTATGTGCTCTGGCTTGGAATCGCAATGCTGTTCCTATTTTTCTGGCCGACGAAATGGCCGCAGTATATTATTACGCTGACAGTGCCGCTTTCGATTGCCGCGGCTGAAGGGATCTTTCTTTTCAAGGACAATCTCGTAACCTGGTGGCAGACGAGAAAAACCCGCGCCAAAATTCATTACCCAAAGGCAGAAATACGCCGTGCGCTCCCCTGGCTTATCCCGGGCTTGATCGCGTTCGCCATACTGACCTTGTTCCCGCTTCTATTTCAATTCGGCGTTTCGCTGACCAACTTCAGTACCGCATCCATCCGTGATGGTTTCAATGGTGGCATCTGGCGCTCCATCTCACAAGGGATCACCGGACAGCTCCCCACCATGCCGGGTGAGATTGGAACACGTGCAGATAAAGTAAATTTTGTGGGATTGAATCTATATCCAAATGTTTTCAGTTTCATCGCATACAATAATAATTGGAGCGTCCTTTTCTTCAACGTCCTGTGGACGGTGCTCTCCGTCCTGCTTCAATGCGGACTTGGGCTGGGAGTGGCGCTCCTGCTCTGGCAGCGCGGCGTGAGACTTGGAAAGTTTTGGCAGGCCTTGTTCATTCTTCCCTGGGCAATTCCCGAAATGATCGGGGCAATGATGTGGGTTAACATTTTCCAAAGGGATTGGGGCTGGTTATACTTGGCGGCGGATAAATTTGGAAAAGAATCTTTCTTTGCGGTCTCTGTTAATGCGTTGGAACAAAGCGCCAGCATGTGGCTGATCGTTTTCCTTCTGCCCGCCGTATGGTATGGATTCCCATTCATGATGTTAGCCGCAAGCATCGGGCTTAAAACTGTTCCAAAGGAAGTGTTGGACGCCGCCGCGATCGACGGGGCAAGCATCTGGCAGACGTTTAAGTATGTGACCTGGCCGCTTCTTTTGCCACTGCTCATCCCCGCCATTATTGTGCGCGGTATTTTTGCCTTTAATCAATTCTATTTGTTTCAAGCGTTTGGCTTTCCAGATTCCACGCTGGCGACCTTGTCCTATAACATCTTCAACCCGACAAATGGATTTGGACGTTTTGGGGGACAATTCGCAGTGTCAGCAACGATCAATATCATTACAGTCATCCTTCTGATGTTTTTTGTCATGCTATTCAACCGCTGGAGCAAAGCTGGCGAAGGAGTTACTTATGCATAAAATATCCTTCCTGCGGCAACTTGCCACACAGCTATCATTGACCTTGATCGGCCTGTTCGTGATGCTTCCCATTTGGGGAATGGCACGCCTGGCATTCGATGGTTCGCTAAAAGGACGCCCGACAGAGTTCCGCTTCCTGCCGAAGACCTGGTCTTTCGATGCCTTAATGCAAGTATTGGATAGACCCTACCAGTCCGTGGATTTTCAGGTATTGCTTAAAAATAGCCTGCTCGTCTCTGCGGGCGCAGCATTGATCGCCATTCTGCTTGGCATGAGTCTTGCTTATGCCTTTGCGCGTTTTCGATTTCCAGGCCGTCAAAGCGGATTGTTCGCCTTGCTGCTCACCGCAGTCCTCCCGCCTGTGGCGTTCATGACACCGCTGTACATCATCCTCAGTCTCTTGCACATCCGCACCACGTTAATGGCACTGGTCATCACCTACGCGGCTTTCGCGATGCCCTTCTGCATCTGGAACATGCGCGCCGCCTTTCAGTCCATTCCAAAAGAGATCGAAGAAGCCGCCTTTCTCGATGGAGCAGGCGATTTCACTTCCTTCGTATTTATCACACTGCCATTGGCTCTGCCATCGATTGCCGTTGCAGGCCTGATCGCCTTTCTGATGGCGTATTCTGAATTCACCCTCGGCTGGTTATTTGTTGAAAAAGCCGAGACCCTGACACTCGCCATGGCCATCTACGCCATGGTCCAAACTCAATATTCGGGCGGGGCGCAACCGTGGAGTTATCTCGGGTCGCTGGCGGTCATCATGTCCATCCCGGTTGTTATCATCTTTCTCATCTTCCAGCGCACCCTGCTTGAGCGGATGATGTTCGGGAATGCCGAATGAACGCAGCTGAATTCCTGGAACAACAAAAAGGCGATTGGACAGACCTCGACGCGCAGCTCATTCTTGCGCACGTGATCGACCGTCCGCGCACATGGATTCTTGCACATTTGGAAACGCAACTAACCCAGTCTCAAATTGATTCCGCCCAGACAGAATTCTCCAAGCTGAAAGATGGCACTCCTCTTCCCTACATCCTCGGTCACTGGGAATTCTTCGGGCTTGATTTCGACATTACCAATGAAGTGCTCATCCCGCGCCCCGAAACAGAACTGCTGGTGGAAAAAGCGATCGCCTGGCTTAAAGAATCTCCAGAGCGCCGCACCATGGCAGATATTGGCACAGGCTCAGGCGCGATCGCCACATCCATTGCCATGCACGTTCCAGACGCGCGCATCCTTGCAACGGATATTTCCCTGAGCGCGCTCCAGGTAGCAAAGCACAATGCCCAAAATTCCACGTCCATCACCGCATAGATTTTTTACAATGCGACCTTCTTCCGCATCCCGTTGACTTTCTGCCCACCGACAGTCACTTTGACCTCATCTGCGCGAACCTTCCCTATATTCCCACCAAGGCATTGCATCAACTTCCCATTTATGGAAAAGAACCCACCCTCGCGCTCGATGGCGGCGAAGACGGGCTTGAAGTGTATCGGCATCTCTTCAAATTAGCGCCCGGCTGGCTTGCTCCGCGCGGCATGATGCTGCTTGAGATCGAATCCACCCTCGGGGTAAAAGCCCTCAGCCTGGCGTTCGATTCATTCGCAGATGTCACCATTCATTTACATCAAGACCTCACAGGCCGCGACCGTTTGCTGGAGATCATGTTCACATGAAAACCGAGATCATTCCTGCCAGTGAAATTCAAACCGCGTTAAAAATCCTGCAAAACGGCGGCATCGTCGCCTTCCCCACCGACACTGTGTACGGTCTCGGCGCACTCGCATTCAACAACAACGCCATTGAAAGTATTTACACCGCCAAGGATCGTCCCATCGAAAAAGCCATTCCCATCTTGATCGGAGACTTGAGCGACCTCGATAAAATTGCAGGCAGCATCCCAGACATGGCTCTCCGTTTTGCAGCCCGCTTCTGGCCTGGACCTCTAACCTGTATCATCCCCAAAAAACAGACTCTCCCCCCGGCAGTCTCTGCCACTTCCACCGTCGCAGTCCGCATTCCCAATCATCCCGATGCGCTTGCACTATTGCGCGCGGCTGGACCGATGGCAGTCACCTCGGCAAATATTTCAGGCGGACAAAATCCCTCAACAGCACAGGAAGTATTTGACCAGCTCAACGGACGAATCCCTTTAATTTTGGATGGTGGAAAAACATTTGGAGGCGTCCCTTCCACGCTGGTGGATTGCACAGGTGACCTGCCGGTGACCCTGCGTGAAGGACCGATTTCATTGCATGACCTGATGGCGGTTTTATAATCAAAACTCTCACCCACTATTTAACTTACATTCAGGCTGCACTAAAGTGGTACCCATATAATATCAATACATTCTCCCCTCAACAAACCCCGTAACAGACTTGGGCAAGTCTGAAATGGGGTTTGGGATTTAATTACCAGCCTCTTAAAACTATTTTCTCTTATCCAATTCTTAGTCATGTTTCAGGTCGCTATTAAGTGCCCGCATATAATAAGCATTACATTCTCCTAATAAGAACCGCCGATGACTTGGGCAAGTCAAAGGCGGTTCTGTTTTTAAGTCAATGTGATTTTTTTTATGAGAGCGGCCAGGTCGGAAGCACATCCATATCCAATTGCGAGATATGCCCGAGCGCAAAACGGTAATATCCTGCCGATGCGATCATGGCGGCGTTATCAGTGCACAAAGACAACGGGGGAATATGAACAGGAAATTCAGTTTGAGCCTTGAATATCTGACGCAACGGACGGTTGGCGGAAACCCCGCCTGCAATGAGTATTTCTTTCGCGCCAAACTCTCGCGCGGCATCCATTGTTTTCTTGTAAAGCACGTCGATAACCGCTTTTTGAAAGGACGCGGCCAGATCAGCGACAGGCAGTGAACCGCTCTTCTTTTGCAATTCACGCACTTCGTACAGGACAGATGTTTTCAACCCGCTGAACGAAAAATCCCAGGTGCCGTCAAGCCATGCGCGCGGGAACTTGAATCGATTCGGGTCGCCCTCTTCCGCGGATTTCTGGACGGCGGGTCCGCCGGGATAGCCGAGTTCCAACATGCGGGCAACTTTGTCGAAAGCCTCACCAGCAGCATCGTCGAGGGTTGAACCGAGCCGTTGATAGGTCAAATGATCGGTCATGAGATTCAGTTCGGAGTGTCCGCCTGAGACGAGCAAAACCATCAATGGGAATTGCGGCTCCGCGGGCGCGCGTTCGTCTGAGTTGTAGACCCAGGCCGAATATAAATGTCCCTCAAGATGATTGACCCCGATCAACGGCAGACCAGAACCAAGTGCGAGCCCCTTGGCCATATTCATGCCCACCACCAGGGAACCCGCCAAGCCCGGTCCTTGCGTGACAGCGATCGCGTCGATATCCTTGAGCGTAAGGTGCGCCTGTGTGAGCGCCTGCTCCACGACAGAGGTAATGCTCAGAACATGCTGGCGTGAAGCCACTTCTGGAAATACCCCGCCATAACGCGCATGGATTTCCATTTGCGAAGCGACAACAGATGAAAGCAATGCGCGGCCATTTTCGAGAATGGCACAGGCGGTTTCATCACAGGAGGATTCAATTGCAAGGATACGGGCGGGTTTAAGAGCCATTATTTTTTCCAATTCTTCATCGGCAGAACAAAATCATAAGGATATTCGGCGAGGGTTTCCATCTTTCCATCGGGCCGCACCCAAAGCGTATCTTCGATGCGGAAGCCCATGCCTTTTTCAGGATAATACAACCCGGGTTCCGAGGTAATGACAACGCCAGGAGCGAGCCGATGATCGTCACCGTTCAAAAGACTGCTGAACGGCCGCTCGTGGATGTTGAGTCCCACCCCATGACCCAGCCCGTGAACATATCCCTCCACCGGGGATTTTGTGTGCAGCGGGGTCTTGTGTCCCTTTGATTCATAATACTCACAGGTCATTTGCTGGTAATTCTTGAACGGCGCATTGAGGTCAAAGTTCTCGCTCAACTTTTCGAAAATTTCCCTGACCTGATCGTAGAGCTCCTGCGCTTGCGGGGTGGCATATCCCAAACTCCAGGTGCGCGTGAAATCGTAGTAATAGCCGCCACCCGCTTCGGCAGGATAAATATCAAAGACAATGGTCTGCCCAAGTCTCATCAAGTCTGACGGAGTTCCTGCTGAATGCGGGACGCCCGCATCGCGGCCGATCGCAAAGATAAACCCAGAGGGAAGTTCCGCGCCTTGTTCGGCGACCCACAAGCGGATCTTTGAATGCACATCCCCAACGGTCAATAAAGACCCATCTTCTTTCAGTAGAACTTCATCCGCGTTTACATTGCAGGAGGTCAGGAATTCCGCGACCTGAGCGACCACATTTGTCGTGATCTTCCCCATTTTGCGGATGCGCGCCACTTCAGATTCATCCTTTGTTTCCATGATACGCATGAAGATCGAATCCTCACGCGCCTCGCCGACAAATTCGATCTGGGGAAATAACTTTTGCAGATGCGAGAGCATTCCAAATACAGCGCTGAGGTCATATGTGCCATAGACCCCCACGCGCCCTGAATTAACTCCGGCATCCTTGAGCATCAATTCACAACGATACGCACCCGCCAGCAGCCCATCACGATTCGCCTTTTTGCTTAGCTCATCAAAATCATATTTACTATACGGGATCAAGCGCAGACCGCTTTTGGCGGCTTCATCGCGTTCCATGTCTCCAAAAAAGAGAATGGCTTTTTCATCACGTTTTTTGATCAAGGTGGCATGGCTGACATGCCCGCCGCCGGTCAAATAGGTCATCGGCGGATTATGCTCGGCATTCCCAAACACGATGATCGCATCCAGGTTTCTGGCTTTCATCATTCCATCAATATCTGATTTCATTGAATCTCCGTTTTATATGTTACACCTGCACTTGCGTCAGGTGTAATCTCCTCTTAAGCAAGAGGCCGTTTCGCAAAAGCGCTCGCAGCGACATTCCACGTTATAACGCATTCTTCAAGCCAGCCAGCAGCGCGCCATCCTGTTCGGGCAAAATAGTGCGCGGGTCAAGCAATATTTTATCGTTTTCTGTGCGCGCGATGATGGGCGGATTCTGATCGCGTAATTTTTTCAGGAATTTATCAGGTGACTTTACATCCAAAGACAACAAATATGTTTTGAAGGATTCACCCGGCAGACTTCCACCGCCCACGGTAGACTCACCCTCCACAACATTTCCCTGACCTACTTCTTTTTTCCACGCTTCCGCCCGCCCTCTGACCTGCTTCAGCGTAAGCGACATCATCTTCCAGATCGGGATCTCCCGCTCCGCGTCATTTTTGAGATAATGCAAAAGTGTGGCGCTGATTCCCGCAAGGCAAACCTTATCCGCGCGGACAGCCCGGGCCAGCGGATGTTTTTTGATCTTATCGATCAAAACTTTCCTGCCCACAATAATTCCCGCCTGCGGACCGCCAAGCAATTTATCTCCTGAGAAACAGACCACATCCGTGCCTGCCGCCAACGACTCTTGTACGGTTGGTTCGTGCGCAAGTCCATATTTGGCGGTATCGAGTAATGCTCCAGAGCCAAGATCATCCACAACGAAAGCGGCAGCTTGATGGCTAACTTCGACAATATCCTTTAGATCGGGTTCTTCAGTAAAACCGATGATCTTAAAGTTGGAAGGATGCACACTCATTACAAGCGCGGTCGGTTCCTGCAAGGCATTTTCATAATCCCGCAAATGGACTCGATTGGTCGTACCGACCTCCACCAGTTTTGCGCCAGATTGTTTCATCACATCCGGCACGCGGAATCCGCCGCCGATCTCAACCAGTTGCGAACGGGAAATGATCACCCGCTTCCTGTTCGCCAACGCGGAGAGTACCAGTAAAACAGCCGCGGCGTTGTTATTAACGACCAGCGCGGATTCTGCACCAGTCAATTTTTGCAATATGGATTCTGCGTGAATCAGACGTGAACCGCGCGCACCTTTTTCGAGATCATATTCGAGGTTGGAATATCCGCGCGAAACCACATCCATTGCGTGGATGGTCGCTGCGCTTAATGGCGCACGCCCTAAATTCGTGTGCAAGATAACACCCGTGGCATTGATGACAGGGATAAGGGTCGGCTTCGTCCACGCGGATAGGAGTGAGTCTGTTTGGGCGAGGATCAGATCAATTGAGGGCAGAGCAGGTTCGGGGTTAAGCTTGAAACGCGCGCGGGCTTCATCCAATGTTGAACGGATGGCAGTCAATGTCAAAGGTCTGCCAAATCGCGCGATCAATTCTGCAGAAGTTTGTGTTTGTAATAATTGTTCAACCGAGGGAAGGTCACGAAGGTTTGTCATCAGGGGTCGCTGGTTTTTTCCAATTCGCTTTTTCACGCAGGCGAATAAAATATTCCGCGGCAATGATACCGGCGGCCAAACCAAACACTACATACAATGTGACCAGACGCCCTAATTGCAGCCACGCCAGCGTGGCAAAATAAACTCCAGCCCAGATCGCCTGCCGAACGATGACATTAGATTCTGCCGGAGGATCGCTTGGAAAACGCTGGTTAAAAAAATACACGATCGGTATGGCTGTGCCTGTGAGCGCCATGATCCCAAAAACGAAGAAGCCCCAGCGAGCCCAGACGTATGGTAGAAAAAAAAAGAATATCGCGGCAAGTCCGCCCCAGCCAAGAATGATGAGGGTGATGGTGGATGGCAGGTAATTTCGAAATGTTGTATTTTGCGTGTCCATTGGACGAATTATACTGTGGAAAAGATGAAGGAGAAAAGTAGAAAGAGAAGAAATAACAACTGAGACACAAAGATACGGAAGAAAGATCTCCGCGACTCTGTGTCTCAGTTGTTTCCTGTTTTAGTCAGCCTGAACTATAGCTTCGCCTTTGCCTGTTCAACTACTTCAATCACTTCTGGCAGGTCAATGCCCAATTCATGCAATTTTTCGAGGGTTGGGATGCTGTTCGAGTCCCAGCCGCGGCGTTGATAAACTGCATCCATCAACTGTTCGTATTGATTCTCGCGATACTTGCGCAGGTGCGCCATTTTCTCCTGTGTGGATAATCCGGCAGGATCAACTTCAACCAGGCGCAGCAATTGCTCATCGTAACGATCCTGGCGCGATTCGTATTCCGCCGCGGTGACTGGCCCCATCGCGCGGTACGGCGGATAATCGTGCTTGCGTCCAACACGCCCCATGCGTAATGCGAAAACTTTTTGGAAGTTATAGACACGCTCCGATTGATTCAACAGATCCTGTGGAACAGTCGGCTTGCCAGTGACACCTTCATGGATCCAGGCATAATTCTCAACATGTTCCTCCACCTTGGCTGGTTCTTTGGTTTGCTTGTTATTCTCAGGTGAAATGTCATTCCACGGAAGTTTGCACAGTCCATGCAGGCTGAACCATGTGCGCCACATCGGGAAGTAATGCAAGGCTTCAGCCTTGTCCTTGAAGGTCGGCAAAAGATTCTGCACCTGATCCATAAAGATCAACCACGCTTCATCGTGCTGCGGACCTTTGGTCGCCAGACCAAACCCGCCCTGCTGGGCAAGTGATTCCTTGGTCAGGTATTCAGAAATTTCCATCCCTTTAATTTCCATACCAATGTCATGCAGGAAGAGCGGGTCAGCGCCGAATTCGCGCACAAAATATTCCTTCATGAAACGCACACCCTGACCGACGATCACACCAAAGCCTTCGCCGCGCGCCATTTGATGGATAAGTTCCAGCGCCGCAGCGCCGTTGCCAAAGTTCAACTCCATACCGCCCGTGTGTTCCTTTGGTGATAAATCCTTCTTCGTAACATTCCATTGCAAAGGCCACGCAGTTGGCAAACGAGATGCTGTCCACGCCATAGGTGTCGCAATAGAAATTGAGTTCCAAAACTTTTTGCGGATCAAAGTTGCCGATGTTCGAACCCAGCCCCGCGGCATTCTCATATTCAGGACCATCCACCAGAACGCATTGCCCAGCATACGGTCCTGTTTGGATCGGGAAATGATCCACGCCATGCGAACAGCTCATGGTGCATCCCAGCCAACAGCCATCGGGCACGCCCTGCGTGAAAGCTTCCTTCCAGACTTTTGAATCGATCAAATGCGTATCGGGATGCGAGCCATAGCGGAAATTATGAGTCGGCAGCAGATCGAAATGATCCATCACTTCAACGATATTTGCCGTGCCAACTTTACGCATCTGGTTCTGTTTATCGTCCAGATTCGTAATTTCCTTATTGATACGCTGCCCCGCCTTGCGAATGAGCGCCATGTCGGCCACACCATTCTTGTCGCCGCCCATATCGGTATAACGCACCACAATGGCCTTGATCTTTTTATCGCGGAACACACGCCCCGGACCGCCGCGCCCCGCCTGCTTAAGGCGCGCTTCCTTGCGGCGTACATCGTACCAGGTGGAATTGATCAACGCGATGCGGATATGCTCCGCCGCCTGCCCAGCGGACAGGACCGAGATTCCGCGCCTGCCTTTTTCATCGCCTCCATAGCGCGCTGTGAGCTGGTTGCCGATCTCATGCGAATCCACTCCTTCGAGAGAGTCAGTCTCGATCGTCACCTTGCCAGTATCCCCGTCAATAAAGATGATCACATCCTCAGCCGCCTTGCCCTGAATTTCGAGCGCATCGAAACCAGAGAATTTCAGGAAGGGCGCGAAGTACCCGCCGACATTGCTGTCAATCACATTCTCCGTCAGCGGACTCAACGTCACAACCGTGGACTTGCCGCTGCCCGGGTACGCCGTGATCCCGCAAATGGGACCGTTGGCGATGACCAGTTCATTCTGCGGGTCATTCCATTTCGTTTCAGGGGTAACCGCATCCCAGAGCAGTTTGAGCGCAAATCCGCGCCCGCCAGTGAACAGGTCTTTCATTTGCTGTGTGACAGGTTTTTCGAGGAAGGTGTTATTTTCCAAATTGATGTACAACGTCCGCCCGGCATAGCCGCGTTCGACGGGACGTTTTTCGTAGGTGTATTCACCCAAAAGAGTAGCTTTTGCAAGATTTTCAGGCAGGGTCATTTTTTAGTCTCCTATGATTCGTTCAATATATTCATTATTACAGAAAGAGTACAGAATGCCTATTGATAATCCTCCCCTTCTTGGAGTGTCAAGAGACAGGGTGATATATAATGAGAAAGTCAGGAAAACCTAAAACCATCCATCAGCCAGCTAATGGAAACCAGAAAAAGATGAGGTAAAAATGAACGTATCCGATGCCATTCGATTAAAACGCGCAGTGAGAAAATTCAAGGACACTCCCCTGCCCGATGATGTGGTGCATGCCATCCTTAACGCGGGACGCAGGTCGCAATCGTCGAAGAATACACAGGCGTGGAAATTCATTGCCATTCGAGACAAGGAAATTTTGAAGGAGCTTTCCACCTGCGGCGAGTGGGCGGGACATTTGGCAGGCGCGGCGCTTGCCGTTGCGATCCTCACGCCTGACCCAACCGAGAAATTCCAGATCATGTTCGATGCGGGTCAAGCCGCGGCATTTATGCAGCTCGCCGCCTGGGAATTGGGAGTCGGCTCGGTGCCCGCCTCATTGTATGAATTTGAAAAATCACGCGCTATTCTAGGTTTCCCTCCCGAATGGCATTTGCGGATCGCATTGTCGTTTGGATATGCTTTGGAGGAAGAGCTATTATCCGCGCCGCCGAAAAAGGGTGGACGCGCGGCGTTGGATGAAGTGGTACATTGGGATAAATGGTGAGATCATGTTGCTGCGAGGCGCTCTTGTTATTTACTAAAGCAGCCCCGTTTGGGGTGGTTAAGGAATAGTGGGGGGGGGGGTGGGGGGGGGGCGGGTGGTGGGGGGGGGATTCGGGTGGAGGGAGGGAGGCATTGCTGCGCGTTTATCTAAGTCATAACGCCTGGGTGCGTTTATTACAGGATGTGTGAGAGAGCAAGCCATGCTGTTTTTGAAGAATGAGGGGGGGGTGGGGGGGGGGGGGGGGGGGGGGGGGGGGGGGGGGGGGGGGGGGGGGGGGGGGGGGGGGGGGTGGGGTGGGGGGGGGGGGGGTGGGGTGGGGGGGGTGGGGGGGGGGGGGGGTGGGGGGGGGGGGGGGGGGGTGGGGGTTGGGGGGGGGGGTGGGGGGGGGGGGGGGGTGTGGGGGGGGGGGGGGGGGGGGGGGGGGTTGGGGGTGGGGGGGTGGGGGTGGGGGGGGGGGGTGGGGTGGGTTGTGGTGCGGGGCGGCTTTGGGGGTGGGTGGGGAAAAGAAATGTTACCAATCCAAAAAGATGCACAGCCCACCTATCCCAGCATTTTCAACGATGTGATCGGACCCGTCATGCGCGGACCATCCAGCTCGCATTGCGCCGCCGCTTTGCGCATCGGGCGGATCGCCAGGGATTTGATGGACGCCAGGATCGAAGAGGTGCTGATCGAGTTCGACCCGCATGGCTCGCTGGCTACAACGCATAACAGTCAAGGCTCTGATATGGGCTTGTTTGGAGGTCTTCTGGGCTGGGAGACTGCTGATGAACGATTGACGCAATCCACTCAGGCGATCCAGGAAGCGGGCATCACAGTCCAGATCGAGATCAAAGAGCTTGAGGTGAAGCATCCCAGCACCTATAAACTAACCCTCAAAAATTCCACAGAGCAGCACACCTTGACCGCCATCTCCACGGGCGGCGGGATGATCGAGATCGTTGAGATCGACGGCATTGAAGTGTCCATGGCTGGCGATTATTATGAAACCCTGATCCATGTAGATTCAAACGGCAGCGAGATCGTAAAATACCTGCGGGAAAATATAGACGCCGACAGGATCCTTCTCTTAAGCGGCATGGATACGCAGATGATCGAGATCAAAGCGCAGAACTTCCTGGAGGAAAGGATCATTTCCGCGCTGCATGCACAATACAATATCAAATACTTGAAGAGCATCTCGCCAGTCCTGCCAGTGATGTCCAGCAAAAACAGCAGCGTGCCATTCATTACCTGCGATGAAATGCTGAAATATAACGCGGACAAGAACCTTGCATTGTGGGAGCTGGCGCTTCACTATGAGAGCGCGCGCGGCAATTTATCCCACGAGCAGGTATTTCAGCAGATGTCTGAGATCGTACGCCTCATGCAAAAATCCATTCTGGAAGGAATTGCCGGGACAAAATACGCCGACCGCATCCTCGGCTATCAATCTGGACTCTTCAAGACACGCATGGAAAATCAGCAGCTGCTCGATGGCGGAATGTTAAATCAGATGATCCTGTACGTGACCGCCATGATGGAGGTAAAAAGCTCCATGGGCGTGATCGTCGCAGCACCCACCGCCGGGGCATGCGCGGGCTTGCCCGGGGCGTGTATCGGTGCGGCAACTTCGCTGGGATTATCCGTGGAAGAAATGACAAAAGCCATGCTCTCTGCGGGAATGATCGGTGTGTTCATTGCGGCTCATGCCACTTTTGCGGCAGAAGTTGGGGGATGCCAGGCTGAATGCGGTTCAGGCTCAGGCATGGCGTCCGCGGCGCTGGTCACATTGGCAAAAGGCACGCTCAAGCAATCCATTGATGCCGCTTCCATGGCGCTCCAAAACACCGTCGGGATGGTCTGTGACCCAGTCGCCAACCGCGTTGAAGTTCCCTGCCTCGGGAAAAATGTAATGGCGGCCAGTAACGCCCTGGCGTGCGCCAATATGGCGCTGGCTGATTATGATGCGGTTATTCCATTGGATGAAGTCATCGAAACATTGGATCGCGTCGGAAAAAGTATGCCCCACGAATTACGCTGCACGGCGCTTGGCGGACTTTCCATCACAAGGACTTCAAAAGAAATCGAGGAAAGGTTGAAGCGACAAAACGAATGACCAATTCCCTCACTCCCTTCTTCAATCCCAAAGGCGTGGTCGTGATCGGCGCGTCCACATCACCAGAAAAATTGGGATACGGCGTGGCGCGCAATTTGATCCAAAGCGGATATCGCGGCGCGATCCATTTTGTCAGCCAGAAAAGCGGCACATTATTTGACCGTCCGCTGTACACAAATCTCGATGATGTGCCCGACCCTGTTGACCTTGCAATCCTCATCGTCCCAACCCAAGTCACACCGCAGACGATTGAAGATTGTGCCAAGCGTGGAATCAAAGCCGCGATCATTGTCTCATCAGGTTTTCGCGAAGTAGGCGCGGAGGGCGCTGCGCTTGAACAACAATGCGTGGATATTGCGCGCAAACACGGCGTGCGCTTGCTGGGTCCCAATTGCATCGGCACGCTCGATACGCATCTTCCGCTTGATACAACTTTTCTCCAGCCGCCCATGCCTCTGCAGGGCGGCATTGGTTTCATTTCACACTCTGGCGCATTTGCCGCCGCCATCATTGATTGGGCCCGCGAACAGGGCTTCGGCTTTTCGCAGATCGTCAGCCTCGGCAATCAGGCCGATGTCAACGAGACGGATGTGCTGCCCGAAGTTGCAAAGGATGAACACACGCGCGTCATCGTGCTTTACATGGAAAGCGTTTCAGATGGACAAAAATTTGTTCAAGCCGCCAGTGAAGTCACAAAACATAAACCTGTCATTGCGCTGAAAGTCGGAAGATTTGAAGCGGGACAAAAAGCCGCGGCGTCGCATACGGGTGCGCTGGCTGGCTCCGAAGCGGCATTCGACGCGGCGTTTGCGAAGGCTGGCGTTCTGCGCGCCGACACCGCCGAGCAAATGTTTGACTGGGCGCGGGCGTTGGAGAATTGTCCATTGCCGCGCGGAAAGCGCATGGCGATATTAACCAACGCAGGCGGACCTGGCGTGATCGCCGCCGATTCACTCGAAACGAACGGCCTGCTTCTGTCTCAATTGACAGAAGCAACGCTGGAGGCTTTGTCTTCCTATCTCCCCTCCTCGGCCAGTGTCCACAACCCCGTGGACATGCTCGCCTCCGCATCGCCTGATGCATACGCAACTTGTTTGAAACTTTTATTGCAGGATGAAAATGTGGATGGCGTGCTGGTGATCCTCCCTCCGCCACCGATGTTCAAGACAGAAGATGTGGCGGAAAAAATTATCCAAACTCTGGAGTCATACACTCTGGAGTCGGCCAGCTTGCTGTCCGAAAAGCCCGAAGCAAGCTTCAGGACTCCAGAGTCAAAACCTGTTGTGATCGCGTTGATGGGTTCCAACTTGGTTGAAGAAGCTAGAAAAAAATTCCAACATTCAAACGTCCCTACCTATCCATTCCCCGAACGTGCGGCATCGGCATTGGGAGCGCTTGCCAAACAAAAAGAATTTCTTGACCGTAGACCGCAGGCCTGGGACAAGAATGAACGCCTCAGCGTCCCACTGTCCCTGTCCACCGATGATCTTGGCTCACAGCCTTACGGCATTACAACAACTCCCATCAAACTTGCGCGCAACGAAAACGAAGCAGTCATAATCGCAACTGAACTTGGCTTTCCTGTTGTGATGAAGATCGCGTCACCTGATATTTTGCATAAGTCAGATATTGGCGGCGTGTTGCTGAATATCAACTCTGAGGAAGAGGCACAGAGTGGCTACACGCTTCTGCTTGAGCGAGCGAGAAAATCCATGCCCAATGCAAGGATTGAAGGCGTGCATGTCCAGAAACAAATCCCTGAGGGACAGGAAGTCATCATCGGCGCGGTGCGAGATCCGCTGTTTGGGGCGTTGATGATGTTTGGTTCAGGCGGCATCGAGGTGGAAGGACTCAAGGATGTGGCATTTGCCCTAGCACCGCTGAATCAAGCCGAGGCGCGGGAAATGATCCGCAAGACCTGGGCTGGGAGAAAGTTAAAAGGCTTCCGCAGCATCCCGCCCGTTGACGAGGAATCTGTCATCGATGTTTTAATCAAATTATCTTTGCTGGCTTATGAACATCCCGAAGTGGAAGAGATCGAGATCAACCCGCTGCGCGTTTTGCAAAAAGGCGCGGTGGCGGTGGATGTGAGAATGAAAATCAAAGGAGAATAAATGAGCGCTTATGTGATCGTTGATATTGATGTACACGACCCTGTTGGTTATGAAGAATACAAAAAACTTGCGCCTGCCGCAGTGGCTTTATACGGCGGCAAATATGTCGCGCGCGGCGGACATACCGAAGCGCTTGAAGGCGATTGGTCACCGAGCCGTTTGGTGATCTTGCAATTTGAAAGCGTGGAGCAGGCCAAGAAATGGTTGAACTCTGACGAGTACAGCGAAGCCAGAAAAATGCGTCACGCGACCGCGAAGTCGAACATGGTTGTGATCGAAGGGACGGTATGACCACAATATCAAACCTCACCTATTATCCGATCAAAGCCTGCCGTGGGTTTGATTTGTTCGAAGCATGCGTTGAACGCATGGGGCTTGCAGATGACCGCCGCATGATGGTGGTTACACCCGCAGGCGAATTTCTGACTCAGCGTGAATACCCAAGGCTTGCGCTCGTCACACCCGCGTTGAAAAATGATTCAGTCACACTCTCCGCGCCGAATTTTGATTCGATCCAATTCGCGGTTCAAAAATCAGGCACGCCAACGCCCGTTGACATTTGGGGAAGCAAAGGAGTTCACGCCATCGATCAAGGCGAAGAAAGCGCGCAGTGGTTTTCCGATTGGCTCGGTGTCTCCGTTCGCCTTGTACATGTAGCTGATGGATATAAAAGAAAATTGAATCCAGATTACGCCGTCAGCGCAGAAGACCACACTGGATTTGCTGATGGCTACCCGATCCTGATCATCTCTGAGGAATCGCTTCTGGACCTAAACTCGAAGCTTGGTTCCTACTTTGCCGATGAATCGCTTCCGCCCGAACATTGTCGTTAAAGGCTGTGAGCCTTTCGCAGAAGACACATGGAAGCGCATCCGCATCGGCGACGTGGAAATGGCGCTCGTCAAGCCCTGTCCGCGCTGTGTGGTGACAACCATTGACAAGGAAACTCTGGAGAAAAGCAAGGAGCCGCTCAAGACATTGGCAGCTTATCGCAACCAGGAAGACGGCGCGATGTTCGGCATGAATGTCATTCCGTTGAATGAAGGGGATATAAAAGTTGGGATGAGTGTGGAGATTTTGGAATAACAATGGAACGAACCATCATCGATATTCTCGGCTGGGCAGGCACGATTTTATATCTCATTGCATACGGATTGATCTCCGCTAAAAAAGTGGAAGGCGACTCATGGTGGTATCAAGGCTTGAACATCGTCGCAGGAACGTTTTTGATCATCAACACTTTTTATCTGCGCGCGTATCCGTCCGCAGGGTTGAATATCGCCTGGGTTGGAATTGCATTTCTAACTTTGGGCCGTAAAGTTTGGAAGAAATAATCATGTCGTTGCGAGGGCGCTCTTGTTCTTAGCCCGAAGCAATCTTCAGTTTATGATGAGATTGCTCACCGCACTGGCGTACGGCGCAAGTGTCGTCGGGAAGAGCACCCTCCTCGCAACGACATGACTTTTATAATTGGCATTTATTTTTTTGCTAAACAATGTCCTGCGAATACTTATCCGCAAACAACGCGGGCTGACCGCCCGTATGCCAGAATAAAACAGTTTCATCCTTCTTGAAGAATCCCTTGCGGATCAAGTCGATCATTCCAGCGGCGGCGCGGCCTGTGTAGACGGGGTCAAGCAGAAGTCCTTCGTTGCTGGCGAATAACTTAATCGCTTCGCGCTCCCCTGCTCCAAAGACTCCATAACCTGCCTGACAATAATTTTCAGTCGCAAGCACATCATTGGGAGCGAAGTTGATTCTCTCTCCAAGTTTTTCACTGGCTTGTGAAGCCAATTCAGAGACATGCGCCTTGAGTTCTATCTCTGGCTCATCAATGCTGATGCCCAACACTCTACCTTTGAAATTAAACAAACGCTGTCCCAACACAAGTCCCGCGTGTGTGCCGCCTGAGGATGTTCCGAAGACGATCCAATCCACGTTTATATTTTGCGTCATAAATTCTTCCATCGCAAAGGCGTATCCCATTGCGCCCGTTGGACTTGATCCGCCATAGGGAACGAGATAAGGTTTCTTGCCAGCAGCGACGGCATTATCAAAAGTCTCCTGCAAGATACGGTCACGGTCTTTGCGGTCAGACACTGTGATTATTTCCGCGCCGAAGAGTTGGTCAAGCAGAAAATTGGCGGAAGGTTGTGCGGGTCTGTCACCAGTCAACACGAGCGTACAGTCAAAGCCAAAGCGAGCCGCAGCGGCAACCGTTTGACGGCAGTGATTCGATTGGATCGCGCCCGCAGAGATCAACATCTTCGCGCCTTGCTCCTGCGCTTCCGCAACGAGGAATTCCAGCTTGCGGGTTTTGTTCCCGCCGAAAGCAAGTCCTGTTTGATCGTCACGCTTTACGAGTAAGCGCGGTCCACCCAAAGCGGCGGTCAGACGCGGCAGTTCTTCGATCGGGGTTGGCAGGTGTGCAAAATTAAGGCGTGGAATGTTCATACTTTTCTCCGCAATTATTTTTGACATTATTTTATCGCTTTTGCATCCCGCGTAACGATCGAAAACAGGTTGTTTTGGAAAGACCATTTTCTTGTAGAATATTAATGGAGTAAAATTGTCGCCAATTAGATATTCTTAATGTGGCAACTGCAGGAGGCATGCTATGTTCGTTACTAAGAATCTTTACCAGAACGACGAAATGTGGAAGAAAACCCCTCTTGGAAATTCAGGCGAAACAATCGGCGGGTGGGGCTGTCTGCTAACGTCTGTAACAATGATGCTTAACGGGATCGGTTATAACGAAACTCCTGTAACGGTCAACGAAAAAATGAAAAAAGCGGGCGGTTTCCAGGGAGCGTTCTTTATTCCAAGCGTCCTTCCTTATATCTGGCCAAATTGCGCCTATCGCGACATGCAGCCGTGCGAAACATCACCCGCCCCCATCGCTCAAATTGACGCGGCGCTAGCTGCAGGGAAACCTGTCATCCTGCAAGTGGATTGGAATAAGCAGGTCGGCATTCAAACCCATTTTGTGTTGGTAAAAGAAAAGAAGGGGAATGATTATATTATCTACGATCCATACAAATATGGCGGCGACGGTCCCGATAAGGATGTTTTACTGACCTCACGTTATAAATTTAATGGTGCGAAACTGGAGTCTGAGATCAGCGCGGTATTGTGGTTCGACTGCTACAGCAATACACTGCCCGAGCCGCCCAAAGTAACAAAGGTGGATGTTCCAGCAGAAAAATTCATTATCTATTCAACTGTGGACGATGTAGCTTTGCGCGCAGAACCATCGGTCACCGGGTATTTATGGAAGCGCATGTTACTTGGAACAGAACTGGTCAGCCTCGAAGAAAAATCCCAAGCCAGATCCAAAGTCGGTGTGCAGGGACAATGGCTGCAGGTTCAAGATCCGAGCGGCGTGCAGGGTTATATCGCTGCATGGTTTGTTTCTGAGAATAAGGAAAAGCCTGCTCCGGCCACAGCCTCGACTTCAACACCCGCTCCTGCGCCTGCACCCAGGCCTGGTACGGCTCCCACCGCGCCCAAGCCTGCGCCTGTCCCCCCCGGCGCGATCGCCCTCATTCCCACCGAAGAAATATCCTTCCGTTCCAAACCTGTCGTCTCCCCCGATACTTTAATTCGACGTATTCCTGTGACTGAGCAACTGATCAGCATCGAACCCTCCAAGCAGGTCATCGCAAAGGTGGGCGTGAAGAATCAATGGGTCAAAGTCCGAGATGCTAAAAAGAAAGAAGGCTATGTCGCCGCATGGTATGTCAAGTATGCGGGCGGCTCAACCGCAAGCACCGCACCAGTTAGCGCCGGAACAGGGAAAGTAAAGACCACTGTCGAAGCTGTCTCCCTGAGAAAAGAGCCGATCGTAAGCGATGCAACCCTCATTAAGCGAGTTCCGCTCAATTATGAATTCATCATCACGGAACCCGGCGGCGAATCCAAGATCGGCGCGAACGACAAGTGGATCAAAGTCAAGGATGCAACGCATGAAGGATATGTTGCCGCCTGGTTCGTCGCGCGCTAAAAATATAATGACAGAAGAAATCAGCAAGCAACGTAAGACCAGAATATTTATTTCGTATTCTCGCAAAGACAAGCTCTTTGTGCGCAAGTTGAATGACGCGATAGATGCGGTTGGTATTGACGCGTGGGTGGATTGGGAGGGAATTCCTCTCAGCTCCGACTGGATGAAAGAGATCACCGCCGCCATTGAAGCAGGAGACGCTTTCGTTTTCGTCATCAGCCCGGATTCCCTTCGATCCAAAATATGTATGCAGGAATTGGAACTGGGAATAACGAGTAATAAAAAGATCATCCCCGTTGTGTACCGCGAACCTGAAAAGAAACAAAAGATACACCCAAAATTGGCATCCACCAACTGGGTATATCTGCGCGCCAGAAAAGATGATTTCAGCGCGACCATCCCAAAACTGGTCGAAAGCATACAAACAGATCTGGGCTGGGTGCAGCAGCATACCCGCATCCTGCAACGCGCTTCAGAATGGGTGCAAAAGAATCGCAACAAAAGTTATCTTCTACAAGGTTCAGACCTGGAAGACGGCGAACGCTGGATGACAGAATCAACAAAAAGCGAGACGCGCGTGGTTGTTCCTTTGCAGGCGGAATATATCAGCACGAGCCGCAAGGTCGCGACGCAACGCCAGAGAAACCTCACCAGCGGCATCGGATTCGTTCTGGTACTCAGCATGATCCTTGGGATGTTCGCGATCCGCCAATGGTATCAGGCGGAAGTAAATGCTGATCTCGCGGAGGCAAATGCCGGCCTTGCCAGAAACAGCGCGGCAACAGCGATCGCCAATGGGCATATTGCGGCAACCCAACAAGCCATTGCTGAACGTAACGCAGAAGTCATTCTCGAAAAAGACAACGAAACCAAAGCGCAGCGCAGTGCAGCCCAGGCGGCTATTTACCAGGAACGCGCATCCGAATTGGACACAAGCACTTTGCTGGCGCTGGAATCATGGACACGCGCAAAAACCAATGATGCTGAAAACGTTCTGCGCCACAACATAGCGGCCATGCCGCAGCCTGTGGCACGCATCAAGCAAGGTGGAAGGATCGGGAATCTTTTCCCCAGCGTAGACGGAAAATATTTCGTCACCGCCAGCGATGATCAAACCGCCTGCCTATGGAGCATGGAAGGGGATCAAATATATTGTGTAAAACATCAAGGAGCCATCACCGATGCCCTCCTGAGTCCAAACAGCGAGCTGCTTGTTACGGCAGGAGAAGACGGTTTTGTGAGTCTCTGGAAGGCAAATGATGGGACTCCAATTAAATCCTTTGATTTCAAATCGACTGTATGGGATATCGATATCAGCGCGGATGGAAAATTCCTGGCTGCCGGGCGTGCGGATGAAAAAATATCACTGATCGATCTAAAAACTTTAAGAGAGCAATTAAATTTCAACTTAAGCGCCGGTGAAATCTACGCGGTAGCTTTTAGCCCGGACGGCAAATATCTGGCGATGGGAACCCAAAAGGGACTGGTGACAGTCTGGCGCGTGCTGACTGAACTTTCCTATCCGGCTGCGTTGCATGAATCAGATATATTTGCCCTGGAATTTAGCGCGGACGGAAATTGGCTGGTCTCTGTCGGAGCAGACAGCACTGCGCGCGTATCGCGGACAGCGTTTGGGAACACAAAATATGTTTTATCCCACAATGACTGGGTTGAAGATGTTGCCTTCGGCCCGGATAATTCCTGGTTCGTGACTGCCTCAGACGACAACCAGGCACGGGTCTGGGATACAGCCACCGGCCGCGAAAAGTTCCGCATGAGTCATGCTGATTATGTACTTCGGGTTGACGTCAGCCCGAACGGTCAGTGGATCGCCACAACAAGCTTCGATAAAACAGCGCGTATTTGGGAAGCGACCACCGGGGCTTTAATGCAGGAAATTGCCCTGGATGCGGCGGGTACAGCCGTATCTTTTTCATACGATAATGCACGTGTGATCGTTGGCGACCGTGATGGAAACGTCGGCGTTTGGGATATTTCAAGTTTGAATGCGCGCAATGGTTATATTGAATTCCCTGAAATTATTCACAAAGCAAAGTTCAGCTATACAGGTGAATGGGTAATTTTCAATACCGATGATAAAAATATCTGGCTCATCCCCACCGACCAGCTCACGACACTCCACGATGGTACGCAGGGAACAAAGATCCTTTCGTTTAATAATCTCACGAATCAAACCAAGGTAAGCCCCAATTCAAAATGGATCGCCATCACAGAAACCTATGCCAGCAGGGCTGTTCTATACAACATTGAAACAAAGGTGCTTCATACGCTGCCGCACCCAGCGGATATCAGCGGGATAGGCTTCAGCGCGGACAGCAAGCGCTTTGCAACCACCAGCGAAAAAGGTAAAAGCGTATTTGTCTGGGATGTCGACAGCGGAGAATTAGTCAAGGAAATTCAGTTCGATAAAGTGGCATTCACGATCGCATTCAACCCGCAGGATGCCACACTGGCGATCGGCTTTGCAGACAAGATCATGATCTGGGATATTGACGGCGGAAAAGAAATCGCCACCCTCCTACAGATCGGCGATATCAAATCTCTAAACTTTAGCAAGGAAGGCCGCTGGCTGGCGACCACAAGCTCGGCAGGCGGAATTTCCATGTGGAATATGAGCAATGGTATTCCCAGCGTCCCCACCTACAATTTTCTACAGGACGGAAGCATTACTTCACTTGATTTCAACCATACCCAGCAGTACCTCGCCTCGGGCGGCTCGAACGGATACGCCTACATCTGGGATCTATCCAATGGACAGGAAGTTGCGAGGTTACCGCACAATAGTTCAGTCAAAGGCGTTTCATTTTCTCCAGTCAGCGATCAACTTCTAACCGTATCAAAAAAGACAGTAAATGTCTGGGATCTCGCGCAAATCGAATTCACCAATAGGGAAAATATTTCCGAACTGGCGTGTTCAAAACTGACAGAAAATTTCTCTCCCAGCACCTGGATATTCTTCTTCCATGAGGAAAAGTATCAACTGATCTGCCCAAATTTACCGCAAGGCCAATAAGAATAAAGAGGAATCATAACCATGGAAACTACACCTCAACAAGTTCCCCCCATCCTGGAAGTAGCGTGGAAAGAATACGGGCAGCTCGACACCGTCGCCGGATCACGCTCATTAGCGCATACAAACCTGAGGAAATGGATCGCAATATTTGGCGTATTGGCGGTCTTGTTTGCAATTCTTTCTGAAAAATACCCCGCCAATTTCCCGGCCATCGGCGCACTGATCTTAAAATTTTTCTTGATCTCTGCGCCTATTACGGCATCTGCGCTGGCAGCCTATGCCAATAAATTCTTCGCCGCCGGAGATTGGCTGATCACCCGCGCAGGCTCTGAGGAAATATTAAAAGAAATTTACCTCTACCGTACCATCCTTAAGAACTCAAACACACGCCGCGCATATCTGGAAAAAAGATTGAATGAAATTCAACGGACCGTTTTCCGCGGAATGAACGGCGAATTGATCATGGAAAACTATACCGGGATCATTCCTCCGCCTCCCCGCTTTAACCCCGAGAATCCCAACTGCGACCCGGGCTTTAATGACCTGAGCGGGGATGAATATTTCAAATTTCGTCTTCTAGATCAGTTAAACTGGCATGTAAGAAAGGTAAACCAAAGACAGAAAGATCGAATCCGTCTGCAGGTACTGATTCTCAGCTCCGGGGTCGCTGGCGCGATATTGGCGGCGCTCGGCGGAGAGTTGACTTTATGGGTGGCTTTGACAGCCTCTTTAACCACAACATTTATCGGCTGGCAGGAATTACGAAACCTTGATCTGATTGTACGGAATTACAGCCATGTGATCGTGGAATTAAGAATTATCTCGGATCATTGGCAAACCCTGGAAGAAAGCGAACGCACACAATCAGAGTTTTATAAAATGGTGCGTTCCACAGAAGATATGCTTTGGAGCCGCAATGTTGAATATATCAAAGCCATGCAGGAAGCTCTTAAAGAGTCCAACCTTGAGGAGGAAGCCGGCTTGATCAACCGCGTAATACAGGAACAACGCGACTCGGATCAACGCCTCAAGGCTGAAATGGTGGAAGCAATTGTTGAACAAACAAAAGTATCGCTTGAAGAATCTGAAGAAACCATTACCGAGGCTTTCAAGGAAGCATTAGGCACTCTCGCCGAAGAAGCCTCCTCAGAACTGGTGCAGTCAGAACTCGCATCCATGCAAACGGCGATCCACGAAGCAATGGAAACTATTACAGAACGGATGGGTTTGTCCTCCTCGCTAAAGACAATCGAAACAGAATTCGAAGGAGTAGAAATCGGGGGCAATACTCCCATGAGTGTACTTAATGACCTCATTTCCCGTTATCCGAAAACACCAGATGTAAAGGGATAATCATGACTGAAACAAATGCGATTCCCCCAAAAGACGGTTCAATAGATACGAGTAAACCCGCTGAAACAGCACAGGCTCCTGTCGAAACCGCAAAATTTGCTGAAAAGGTAAGCGCCGCCGTCCCTGTGGTTTCCGTGAGGCAGCAAACTATAGCCGCAGTTGAAGCAGCAGTCGAAGCCGTAGTTAATGAAAAAATAGATGAGGTGTACCGCTCATCGCGGATCGAAACCCGTCCACATGCCTTCGTCATCATGCCGTTTGGGAAAAAGAAAGGACCGGATGATCTGGTTTTCGATTTCAACGCCATTTATAAAACTTTGATCAAGCCCGCGCTGGAAATGGCAGGCTTTGAGCCGTTCCGCGCAGATGAAGAAACCGCATCAGGCGATATCCTGACAGATATGTTCCAGGAACTCCTGCTTGCCGACCTATGTTTATGCGACCTGAGTATTGACAATGCCAATGTTTTTTATGAATTAGGGATTCGCCACGCATTTCGTAAAAGAGGCGTAGTACATATTCAAGCTGGTCGCGCGTATATGCCTTTTGATATTTTCAATGTCCGCACACTGCCTTATCATGTAACCAAGGAGGGTGTACCGGATCCTAATTATAAAAAAGCTGACATTCAAGCGATCGCCCGCCTGGCAAAAGATACCTGGACATCTGACCGTGACGCAATCCATAGCCCTATCTTCAATTTATTAACTGGCTTAAAAGAACCAGAACGAAAAATGCTCAGAACAGCCTCAGCGACAGGCTTTTGGCGGGAATTCAAAGAATGGATGGAAAAGGTCACAATAGCGCGCCGCCAGAAACGGATCGGAGATATCCTTTTACTGACAGAGGAGATTGGGAATCCGCTCATTAAAGAGGATGCGATTGGTGAGGCCGGCAAGGCGCTCGCGGATATGGGAAGATATGAACTTGCGCTCGTTCAATACCGAAAAGGATTGGAAGTGAATGCGGAAAACATAGCTTTCCGCCGCGAAGAGGCGTTCCATTTAAACCGAATTGGCAAGATCGATGAAGCCATCGTTAAGTTGGAAAAATTCCTGTCAGATTTCCCAAAAGACAGCGAAGCCACATCATATCTCGGACGCATTTACAAGGAAATGTGGGTCGAATCCTGGGAGAAGATCAGCGATAAGACCAAGCGTATAAAAACCGCTTTTGATTCTTATCATTGGCTGATCAAGGCAGTCAATATCTATATGAAAGGCTTCCAAATCGATCTTGACAACTTCTATCCCGGGGTTAATGCATACACCCTTTCATACCTCGCGATCTACCTCGCAGATAAATTTGATAATAAAAAAGATCCAGATCCTGCCATCGAACAGATCCGCGAATACATGCCTGAACTGCGCGGCGCTCTCCTTTTTGGACTCGAAGCCAAAATTCAACGCGAATCAGTCGATTACTGGACTCTCATCTCACTGGCGGAATTAAGAGTGCTCACCGCAGACAACCCATCCAGTGTCACGCGTGCCTGCCGCACTGCACTCACTGCTTCAGCGCGAAATATCAATTACCTAACAAGGACCTTAAACCAATTAAACATTCTTAAAGCGATCGGGGTGCGTGAAGAATTTGTGCAGGCAGCCATGTCCACGCTTCAAGAAGAGATCGATCGTATGAACGACGATGATAACGCGTTATCAATGAGAAAAGCCTCAGCCACTGGAGAAGATAATGACGGACAAGTGTTCCTCTTCACCGGTTATATGATCGATTTTCCAAGCAAGGAACAAAAGACCTTCCCTGCCGACAAGGAGGCTGAACTTCGCACTGAGATCCGTAAGAAGCTGGAAAAATATAATGCTAGTCCAAACGACCTGGCCTTTGTTGGCGGGCTTTCCGCAGGCAGCGAGATCATCTTTGCGGAAGTCTGTGCTGAAAAGGGAATCCACGTCGAAGCCCACCTGCCCCTGCCGGAATCTGCTTATATACGGGAATTCGTCTCGCCTGGCGGCGAAGCCTGGGTGGAGCGATTCTATAAGATCCGCAGCGACCCGCATGTGGATGAAATGTACCAGATGGAAAATGTCGGCGTTCATAAGGATGGGGATGATCCTTATGAACGCAACAATCGCTGGACGTTATACTCGTCTCTGCTGCGCGGCATAGACAAGGTCCGTTTGATCGCAGTCTGGAACGGACAAGGCGGCACCAGATCCAAAGATCGGGATGCCCGTCTGGTGCGCCACATGATCGACTTGATGCGCAACACAGGCGGTTCCATTGAGCAGATCAACCCTGCAAAATATGCCCATAAATTTATTGACGGAGCATTTGACGGGTTGCCAGACCTAAGCAAACCAGCGCCAGCGCCCTTACCTAAAACGCCAAAAGCGCGCCAGTCAGACAAAAGCAGGAAGAAGACGTAAGCTTGCTGCTGATCTTTCAGTTGAAAATCCCAAAGGTATGCAAAACCTTTGGGATTTTCTTTTTGTCTGCATACATTTTGAAACTGGACACTGATATTTGTTCTCTTTTTCAGCCTTAATCCATGTTCGCCCATATCTTATATGAATTTTGTACGAGATATTAAACGTGCATTAATATATTGGATCAACGGACGGGATAAATAAATGGAAACAAATACGAGTATGCTGATCAATAGCAGGATCGACCTCGGAAAACTCTCCACCCAGCCTGATATCCATGCAAAGTAGATAAACATCGTGAGTGATACGCCGCCCGCTAGAATCGCCAGACTGAGCGAACGCCAGGAATGATTTGTGTAAAAATGAAAAACGATCATAAAAACAAAAAACAATACAATTCCAACACGGAGGGTTAAATTCTGAGTGCGAATGTAGCCATCAATTTCATTACCGACTCGAATTAGAAAACTTAACTTTACCATGATGAAGATCAGAGAAATATCCACCATCATAAAAAGGAGCGCAAGCGGGTAGGTTCGCAGCCAATCTCTTGAAGGACGCTCAATATACTTATAAACTAGAATACATAAAATGATTGAAGCAGGCACGTAAATAATGACCATAACACCATTCGCCAATGCACTTCCCGTCAGTTCAAGATAACGCTCAAATAACCAGCGGAAAGGGACATGTAAAATGTACAGGGCATAACTCGACTCTCCCAACAAAACAAGCCAGGGATGCCTCAAGCCATGCGAAAGATAAGTTGCATCCATCGCGAGTGCCAATACGATGATCAGGAAGAACGGGGCCAACAGACCTTCATCCAAAGAAAAACTTTGTGGAAATGACGGCAGGAATCCGCGCAAAGAAAGGATAAGCAGAATAAAAACCAACGAACTCCAAAAAAGAATTTGATTCTTGAATTGATTTATTTTTTGTTCAGAATTCACAACGTACCAGATCCCGCCAGCCACGCCTAATAAAAATGCGTTCAGATGGAAGATTGGAAAATATGCCAATAAGTATTTTTTCTCTGGCATGAAGCCGATCATCAAAGTCGAATGGATCACCTGACTGACTCCCCAAAAGACCAGCGAAATCCAAATCACCCGCTTTACAGGTTGGCGCGCCAAAAAAATTATTAAGAAAGGAAAGAGCATATAAAAGAAAGTTTCGACTGACAACGACCAAGCTGCAATATTAAAGGTTTGAGCATACCTGGGAAACCAGGCTTGGTATAAAAAAATATTTGCCAATACCTTGTCAGGTTTAATTTTTGACAGGATCTCAATATAGTAAAGACATGTCAAAATGAAAGAGAATATGTACACTGGGTAGATTCGAGAAAATCGGGCCAGCCAATATTTTGAGAAAATAAAAGGCTTGCCGGGTCGATAATAAACAAGAGCCATCACAAACCCCGACAATACATAAAAATAGCTTACTGCGGCTGGCCCTGCAGTAAGCATCGGTAAAAACTTAAAAATATCCAAATTTCGCGCACTATGAAATAAAACCACTGAAAGCGCGGCAATGAAACGGGTGGTGGTTAATTGATCAAGTTTTTTTGTTTCTTGAAGCATCCCCCGATTTTACCTTATCCATTAAAAATCCCTCTCAACTGCAATTCGTACCAGGCGTTATGAAGAATCAATGCGCCCCCAAATCTGAGAGCGCATTGATCACCAGGCGTATTTCATACCGCCAATGAAGATATCGATTTACTTAAGAATTAAACACTACTTCGTATTCTTTACAAGCGCCGCCTCGATGATCTGCTGCACCCGTGAAGCGATGCTCGATGGGTCTGGATGCAAGCCTTCCACCAGCAGAGCGCTGTCAAATATCTGCTCAATGATAATGTTTTGCAGATCTGAACCTGCATCCAACTTAAGCAGGTTCTTTAGAACAGCATGCGATGGATTCAACTCAAGCACCTTCTTGGGAACCTCAAATTCCTTGCCAAGATATCGATACACACGCTGCAGATCCGCATTGACCGTATTATCAGCATCTGCCAAACGAGCCACTGATTGATAAAGGCGGTTACTTGCACGGACATCGGTTACACGATCACCCAGAATCTGCTTGAAATAGTCTACAAGCGTATTAAAATCCGTATCAGGGATTTTTTCTTCTTCGGCTTGTTCCTTCGGCTTTTGGGTCGTATCCACATCCGCCTGGGATACGTTCTTCAATTCAAATTCTTTATATTTGTGAAGACCCATCAGCATAAATGAGTCCATCGGATCGGTCAACAACAAGACTTCCGTCCCCTGTGAATGGAAGTAATCCAAATGCGGACTGCGTAAAACAGATTTTGGATCCTCGCCTACGATATAGTAGATCACCTTTTGCCCATCCTTCATGCGCGCAACATACTCTTCGAGTGAAGACCATGCTTCGGGAGCCAAATTCGTCTTGAAACGCAATAATGGATTAATCATGTCGGCATCCATTGGAGTGGCCGCAATCCCTTGTTTCAAATACGCGCCAAATTCCTGCCAGAAAGTGTGATATTTTTCGACATTATTTTTCGCAAGACCTTCCAATTCCTTGATCACCTGATTTGTCAGAACCTTCTTCAGCTTCGGCATCAACCCACTCGACTGAACAGTTTCACGCGATACGTTGAGCGGCAGGTCTTCCGAATCAACCACGCCTTGTACAAAGCGCAAATATTCGGGCAACAGATCCTTGTTGTATTCATCTATCAATATATTACGTGAATACAACTTCAAGCCGTCTTCTTTTCGCAGAGAAAACATTCCTCGTTCTGCCTTGCTAGGAATATACAATAACGCATACAACTGCACTGGCGCGTCTGTGGAAACATGTATATGGCTCAACGCGTCTTCAAAGTCCAATGTGGTCTGGCGATAAAATTCCTTATATTGCTCTTCGGTCACCTCCTGCTTGGATGTCCGCCAAAGCGAAGTCTGTTTATTGACCGCATCCTTGCTATCGCCCACATAAATCGGAAAGCCAATGTAATCCGAATGTTTGTGGATTGTATTCTTCAAGCGGAATTCTTCTGCGAATTCAAGAGCATCCTCTTTGAGCTTGATCTCGATGCGCGTCCCCCTCTCACTCATATCTGCTCCACCGATCTGATAGCTGTCGTCACCCGTGGCATACCAGGTGACAGCCTCTGCCTGCGGATCAAATGAATGCGATGTGACCCGCACCCACTCAGCCACCATGAACACGGAATAAAAACCTACGCCAAATTGACCAATGACTTGGGTAAGATCAACCTTCTGGTCCTTGGTCGCGTCCAGGAATTTCCTCGCGCCTGACTGGGCGATCGTGCCAAGGTTCTCGATGACTTCATTTTTTGTCATACCAATACCCGTGTCTTGAATGGTGATCGTGCGGGCATCTTTATCAACATGTATGTGAATCTTTAACTCGGCAGTTGGATCCAGAACATTTTTGTTAGTAACCATCTCAAAACGCAACCTATTTAACGCATCTGAAGCATTCGAGAGCAGCTCGCGTAAAAATACTTCACGATCCTTGTACAACGAATGGATCAGGATGTTTAGCAACTGCTTTGTCTCTGCCTTAAATGTAAATTCCTGCATATTTGAGGTCGAAGTTCCGTCGGTCATGAATTAACTCCTGTATGGAAAATATTGGTCAAGCATAACAGCATTTTTCGAAATTTTATATCGCCTATGTCAATATGCCAGTAAGAGTTTTGTTAGAAAAATATCAGCAGGTTCATTGGTAGAATAGGCCACATGAACTCCTTCTACCTTTCGTCAATCCACCACGATGGATCTAAACGATATGTGATCTCCCCATCAGGCATCAATTTGCAGTTGGGCGATGAAGTCACAATACGTCTGCGCGCCGCAAAGGGTGCGCCCATTGAACGCATTCTGCTCCGCACCTGCCCAGACGGTGAGCAGTTTTTTTCTGAAATGCAGATCGACGATACGCAGGAATCACCCGTATGCAACTGGTGGCAGGCAAAACTGCGCTCGACCATGCCAGTGACTGCCTATCGTTTTTTGCTATTCACCACGGATGGGATCTGGTGGTACAACGGCTCAGGTCTCCATCGACATGTGCCTACTGATGCGGAAGACTTCCGCTTATTGGCTGATTACGCCGCACCTGCCTGGGTGCAGGACAGTGTCTTTTACCAGATATTCCCTGACCGGTTTTCAGATGGGGACCCGTCCAATAATGTCAAAGAAGGTGAGTTTGAATATCAGGGCGTAAAATCACAAGCACGGAAATGGGGCGAATCTCAAAGCAGCTGGCCCGAAGCCATGGTTGAGTTTTACGGAGGTGATCTGACAGGCGTGGAACAACGTCTCGACTATCTAACAGACCTCGGCGTAAATGCCATTTATTTCAACCCGATCTTCACCGCATTAAGCAATCACCGTTACGATGTCGTGGATTATTTCAATGTGGATCCGCACTTGGGCGGTGATTCTGCTTTAATCTCGTTACGGCAGCGGATGAAAGAACGCGGGATGCGCTTTATTTTGGATATTGTCCCCAACCACAGCGGAGTAGAGCATCCATGGTTTAAGTCTGCTATTGAAGACTCCAACTCCCCCACAGCCGAATACTTCAATTTTCATTCACATCCTGATGAATATGAATCCTGGCTTGGCGTACGTAGTCTGCCAAAACTTAATTATCGCAGTCAAAATTTACGCGAGCTGGTCTACGCTGGTGCAAATTCAATTTTCCGTTATTGGTTAAAAGAACCATTTGCGGCGGACGGTTGGCGCGTGGATGTTGCCAATATGCTTGCCCGCCACGGAAAAGATCAATTGGAATCTGAAGTTTGGACAGGTATTCGGCGGGCAGTGAAGGAAGAAAATCCAAGCGCTTATTTGCTCGGTGAAAATTTCTTCGACAGCAGTTCACAACTACAAGGAGACCATCTCGACGCAAGCATGAATTATTTCGGTTTTTCAAACCCGATCGGATTCTGGCTCAATCGCTTCGAGGTCAATCAACATGCCACGCCTCACAATGTAAGATCATCAGTTCCTTGGCCCACGCAGGCATTGGTAGATTCATGGCAGGCAAGCCGCGCAGCGATCCCATGGCAGATCGCACGCCAGCAGTTTAACCTGCTAGGCTCGCACGATACTCCGCGCATCTTGAACATTCTTGATCAAGACCCGGCCCGCAATCGTCTGGCGGTTGCCTTCCTGTTAACTTATGTCGGCGTGCCATGTATTTATTATGGTGACGAAATCGGTATGAGCGGAAAAGACGGTCTCGAAGCTCGTAACTGCATGATTTGGGACTCAACTCAATGGAATATCGATTTGCGGATCTTTTATCAAACCTTGATCAAACTACGTAGAACATCACCCGCGTTAATTGACGGCGGTTTCCAGACCTTGCTCATTGAAAAAAATGTATTAGCATACATGCGCGATTCAGACGATGAGCAGATCATTGTGATCGGCAATCGTGGTCCCGAAGAATATCCTGCTGGAGTATTACCTGTTGATCTGGGTGCGATCCCAGACGGCAGGGTATTTCAGGAATTATTCAGCAAACAAACCAGCATAGTAGTAAACGGAAACTTACCACTCCCGTCATTACCCGCTGGTGTTCAAATTTGGCGATCTGCCGCGTAACCCGCAGTTTTTTCGATATACTTCCCACTCATGGAACTTTCCGCATCCATTCACTTACTCGGCGACATCCTTGGCAATATCATCAGCGAACTCGAATCGCCAGAGTTGTTTGGCATTGAAGAACGCATCCGCGCAGCCGCGAAAGATCGTCGGGGCGGAAATGCAGATGCGCGCCATCAGCTCACGGTTGAGGTTGAAGCGCTTGACACCGATTCGGCACGCGCTGTTTCAGCCGCATTCACCACTTACTTCGACCTGATCAATCTTGCAGAAGAAAATCACCGTGTACATCAACTACGTGAAAAAGAAACTTCACTTCACCCAAAGCCGCAAGATGAATCAGTTGGCGCTGCCATCGAAACTTTAAAGAATAATTCCGTATCTACCGAACAAATGCAAAGGCTGCTTAATGATCTCTCCATTGAACTAGTACTCACCGCTCATCCGACCGAAGCTCGCCGCCGAACTGTCGTATCAAAACTTCAGAGAATCGGGCATTTGCTGGATAGACTTTCAGGTAATCGCATTTCAACACGCGAATACAAAAAAATCCGCGAAGGCATGTACGCCGAGGTTGTCTCCTTATGGTTGACAGACCGCCACCGCAGCACACGTCCCGCAGCAACCGATGAAGTCCGCACTGGATTGTATTTTGTTGAGTCTGTTTTTTGGGATACTCTCCCGGAGATCTATGCTGACCTTAATCAGGCCCTCGCCTCACACTACCCCAATGTTGTCCCGCCTTCGAGTTGGCTTCATCTTGCCTCCTGGATGGGCGGAGATCGTGACGGCAACCCAAATGTGACTCACAAAATCACTGCCGAAACATTACGCCTGCACCGCGGACTCGCAGTGGAGAATCATCGACGGATCCTGCAAGACCTTGCACGCCGCCTTAGCTTAAGTAATCGCCGCCTGCCGCCATCTCCAGAAATCAGCGCCTGGATCGAATCCCGCCGCCCGCTGCCCCCGCATGTCAAATTCATTGAAGAACGCTACGCCGCGGAACCTTACCGTTTGGTTCTCTCTCTGCTTTCCGCCGACCTGGCCGATGCCTCACAGGATGAAATGACTACGCGCCTGCTGGAGCGGACTCCGCATCAGGCGCGAATTAACTTACAACATTTGCTGAACCCGGTTGAGTTAATTTCCAACAATCTGCCTGAAGCGCTTGCGCTTGATAAAATACAAAAGGTTCTTAACCAACTGCACATCTTTGGCTTGCATACAATGCGTCTGGACATCCGCGAAGAGTCAACCCGTTTTAACTCCACGGTTGATGAAATTCTGCGCGCGCTAAAGATCACCACCGACTTTATGGGTATGACCGAAGAGGCAAGGCTTAAACTTCTGGCACAACTCTTATCTTCACCTGCGCCTGAGCTTTCATCAAACCCCGGAGCGACCCCTGCCTCAGCTGAAACATGGGCATTGTTCCAATTGATCAAAAGAGTGCGCGACGTCTATGGCAGAGAACTCCTAGGTCCCGTGGTTATCTCCATGTGCCGTTATGGATCGGATGTATTATGTGTTCTGCTTCTGGCGCGCTGGACGGGCTGCGACAATAATTTACAAATCGTGCCACTCTTTGAGACCATCGAGGATCTAAAGACAGCCCCCTCCATACTCGAGGAGCTTTTCACCCTCCCCCTTTATCGCGAACACCTTGTTTCATGCATGAACGCGCAGATGGTCATGATCGGTTATTCAGACAGCAACAAAGACGGCGGATACGTCATGGCAAATTGGGCGCTGTATCAAGGACAGGAAAATATCACACAAGTCGCACAAAAGCACAATATATCCTTGACCATTTTTCACGGACGCGGCGGAACGATCGCACGCGGAGGCGGACCCGCGAATCGCGCCATCCGCGCCCAGCCGCCAGGCAGTATCAATGGGCGCTTCCGATTGACCGAGCAAGGGGAAACGATCGCGGCTCGTTACTCTAATCCAGAGCTCGCCCATCGTCACCTTGAACAGATCGTTAATGCGGTTTTACTGGCTTCCTCTCCAGCAAAACTAGAAGTTGCGATTCCGCCATCGTGGCGCAAAGTAATGGATCAAATGGCGGAAATTTCACGTTCCAATTATCGCCAGCTGGTATACGGAACGCCGGGTTTTATTGATTTTTGGCGTTACGCAACCCCCCTGGATGAGATCAAAAGAATGCACATCGGCTCACGTCCAGCCGCGCGGACTCAGAGCGGCGAAGTCTCTAAGATCCGCGCCATTCCGTGGGTATTTTCATGGATGCAAAGCCGGTTCAATTTGCCAGGCTGGTTTGGTTTGGGGACAGCCCTACATTCCATAAAAGATAATGGTCTTCTGCGCGATATGTATCAGAATTGGGCGTTTTTCAAAACCATGCTGGACAACACTGAAATGTCCCTGATCAAAGCCGATATGGAGATCGCATCACTGTATGTTGAGCTTGTTCCAGACAAGGATTTAGCTGGCACAATTTTCAACTCCATCCAAAACGAATATGCTCTGACCAAGACCGCCGTCCTTTCGATCAGCGGTCACACAAATCTGTTGGACGCGGAACCGATCACACAAAACGCGGTCCAATTGCGCAACCCTTATATTGATCCATTGAATTACATTCAAGTGGAAATGCTAAGAAGGGTGCGCGCTTTGACAGATCCTGAAAGTGCCGAGGCCGATGCTTTGCGAGAGGTTATAGGCTTAACAATCAATGGCATCGCTGCGGGGCTGCGGAATACAGGTTAAATGCAGCCATATGCAAAAAGTGATTTTCATCATCTATGGTTCAAAAAGGTTTATATGTATAATCACTGAACACTGGTGGGTTTGACCAAACTTCAGTTCAATTTGATCGAAGCCACATGGCTTCGATTTTATTTTTTTAGGAGAAATCTCATGGCAAAAATCGATAACCTTGTACAAAACTTTCTCGCGCAAAAGAAGATCGCCGTGGTTGGTGTTTCAGATAAACGCGATACAGGCTGTAATTTGGCGTATACCAAATTCAAGGATAGTGGATATCAGGTCTTCGCGGTCAACCCGCGTATTTCCACGTTTAACGAGGCACCTTGCTACGCAGATCTGAAATCCATTCCCGAACCACCCGATGCCGTCTTCATCCTTGCCAACCCAAAGGTCACGGAAGAGATCGTGCAGCAATGTGTGGATTTGGGGATCAAGCATGTCTGGATGCATTGTATGATGGGAACAAAACCTGGTCTCGCTGCTGGAATGACGAGCGTTTCGCAGTCGGCAGTTGAGATGTGCGCAATCAATGGCATCGAGGTCATCCCCGGATCCTGCCCGAACCAATTCTTGAATCCGGACGGCGGTCACAAATTTATGCTGGGGATGTGGAAGTTGTTTGGATTTATGAAAGTTAAGTGAATTATTCAGGAATATTAATTTTGGTCGTGCCTATCAAACCTCTAGGGAGAAATATTGATCCGAAGAAATACCGGGTCTCCAAAGGCGATTCCATCCGGGCCGTAAGCCTGCCACGCGCTTTCAAAAGTTCCTGCAACTGTGGGCGCTGTGAAAACGATCTGCAACATGGCCTGAGTCCCAGCCCGTGCCGGGAACAGGGGCAATTCACTTGAAACGCCAAATGTCTCCCCGCCGATCCATTTGAGGCGATAGGATGAATCCCAATTGCAGGTTCCACTGTTGGAGACAAGCCATTGTTTGTCCATGGCAGCACCAGCTACAACGGTTGTATCATCCGGGATCGTAATGTCTTCAATAAATGTCAGGTTACTTGTGCAAGGTCCTGTCAATGTGGGTGTCAATGTTGCCGTTGGTATTGCTGTAAATATCACTGGTATGGCTGTATCTGTTGGGATTATCTGAGTGGGAAGAACCTGCGTCGGCGGGCGGAAAGATGTCGGAGTGGCCTGAGGCGAACATGCCTGGGCTAAGATCAAACTCAATGAAACCAAAAGCAGGTAAGGGCGAGGCAGGAAGCGAAGCATGTCCTGATTAAACCATAAAGTCACAGATTTCTCTGTGACTTTATTATTCTTTAAATGTCAGGCTTACAATTCTTCTTCCGCAGCGCCAACGCTCATATCATTACTGCCTTCGCCGCCAATATCGAGCGGAAGAGCAATCTCGCCGCTAAGAGCTTTCTGACGGATAATACCCTCAATCTCATTCATCATATCGAGGTTATTGCGCAAATAATCCTTTGCATTCTCGCGTCCCTGTCCAATGCGGATGTCGCCATAGGAGAAGAAAGCACCGCGTTTCGTGAGTACCTCGAATTTGGTTGCGAGATCAAGCACATCGCCGGCTTTTGAGATACCTTCGTTGAACATAATGTCAAACTCGGCAGTGCGGAACGGCGGCGCAACCTTGTTCTTGACCACTTTAACACGTGTACGATTACCGATCACTTCCTCACCAACTTTGATGGATTGAATGCGGCGCACATCGAGACGCACCGAAGCATAGAACTTAAGCGCCTGTCCACCCGTTGTGGTTTCAGGGTTACCAAACATCACACCGATCTTCTGGCGCAATTGGTTGGTAAAGATAACCGAGGTTTTTGTTTGATTGATCGCGCCTGAAAGTTTGCGCAAAGCCTGTGACATCAAACGAGCCTGCACACCCATTGTCGCATCGCCCATATCGCCTTCGATTTCAGAGCGTGGAACGAGTGCGGCGACCGAGTCGACCACGACCACATCCACAGCACCGGAACGCACAAGGGTTTCTGCGATCTCAAGCGCTTGTTCACCGGTATCAGGCTGTGAGACAAGCAGGTTGTCAATATCTACGCCAAGTTTTGCGGCATAGGAAGGATCGAGCGCGTGTTCCATGTCAATAAAAGCCGCTGTACCGCCGAGTCTCTGGGCTTCGGCAACAATATGCTGACAAAGCGTGGTCTTACCTGATGACTCAGGTCCATAGATCTCGATCACGCGTCCACGCGGAATACCACCGACACCAAGAGCTATATCAAGCGAGAGCGAGCCGGTAGGGATAATTTCTGTAACCATGCCATGCGCTTCGCCAAGGCGCATAATGGAACCGTCACCATATCTTTTTAAGATATCGCCAACAGCTTTGTCCAGTACGGCGCGTTTGGCTGTATCTACATTTTGAGTTTGTGCTGGTGTTTCTGTTGCGCGAGTGGATGATTTACGTGCCATGTTTAGTTCTCCAATAATTTTTGATTGTGTCTTTACGGTTATGTGTTGCGAGAGTATAGCACATATGTTCAGTCCGTCAAGGGACAAGCGAAGGCGTGGCTGATATGTCTATCGGTAAAAAACCAGGTTCAGGGGCGGGAGGACGGGTGAGATCAAATCCATTCTCTCCCTGAAAAGTGAAGTAGCTCACCTGTCCCGGAAAGATCTCGATCCATGTCTGCATCGCCTCATCATTGTATTCGAGAGTTATTTTATAAACGCCGGCAGGCAGGTCACTTAGAACCAGGTTCTCCTGATAATACGGGTCGGAATTAACCGCGCCAACGCCATAGGTCCGCACAGTGCGAACGGGCAATTCATAAGGCATTGGACTGACCTCAACTTTCAAACGGGTCAATAATTTCTGCTTTTCATCCATCAACCGCCCGACCAGCACCCCCCAACCCTGCGGAGGAGCAGTCCACAATTCCGGGTTGAACGTATTGTAAAAGGTGTTCTTCCCTACACGAACCTCAAAATGTAAGTGCGGCCCCGTAGTAATGCCGGTCTCCCCCACCAACCCGATCACATCTCCAGACTCTACATGTTGACCTGGCACCGCGATAATCTCGCTCATATGTGCATAGATCGTATACAGGGTTTTGTCGTTATATCCAAAATCATGTTTAATGACCACTGCCTGACCATACGGGTCATCCTGATCGCCTGGTGCTTCAGTATACAAACCCCAATCTGCCGAGACAACCACTCCGGAGCCAACCGCCAGAATGGGGGTATTCAATTCCGCGTCAATATCCACGCCAGTGTGCACAATATCCGGCGAGAAGAAAATACCGCCATAACGATAATCCGCAAGCGGCCAGTTGACATTATCCGCGGCGATGGGACGCGAAAAATAAAAGTGGTCGTACGGCGACAACGCCCAAGGAATCGGATAAAGCGGAGGCCGCCACCCCGAGACTGGCTCCGCGCCCGGTGTTGGCAAATTGAACTGGAACGGGACCGGCGAAGGAGTCAGCGCCGCGTCAAACATGACCTGAGGTATGCCTGCCGCACCGTTAACAACCGGCGTTGGGGTCGCCTGATCTACTCTCGGAGCGCAAGCAGAGAGTAGAAAAATTAATATAACAATAAATGAAAATTTGAATTTCATTACGGAATAACTGTGGGCGGAGTGGGTGAAAGTGTTGGTGTGCCAGTGGGTATTTTCGTACTGGTCGGAGTAGGTGATAGCGAAGGTGTCAATGTAATGCGTGGAGTGCGCGTGGGGCGCTTTGTTGGAGTCAGTGTAGCGGTATTGGTCGGCGTCAGGGATGGTGGCAGAACACGGGTTGGGGTAATTAGAGCTTCGACAGGATACAGTTCCTGCATTGCGGAGTACCAGGTCAGGCCATGGGTCAAAGCAAATTCAGAGAAGCGCGCGCCGCCATAATAAGTACGCCAATTGGGAAGCGCGGACAGACGTTCCCAGCCATATGTGGCAGCCAAAGCTGTGATATCCACCCAATACCCGGTCGGTACAGGCGCGTACTCACCGCCTTGCTCATATGTACGTGGATCCAATTCATAGCGCGCGCTCAAGTTCCAAGGGGCATTGTGGATCGGCTCACCGAGCGAGCCGTCCTGTACTGTAGTCCTGATATAAATACGCCAATAAGTTTGCGCGCCAACATCTTCACGCAAAGCAACCATCCAGCCCGCATTCGCCATCAGGGAATTGATCGTAAAGGCACGGCCGGTGTACAGCCAATCTTCCTCGAGACCGGGGTCAAGATCTGTCGTCAGCGGAACAAATGCATTTTCAAGACTGGCAAGAGCATCCCAGCCAGTATCAAGGATGACGCGGCTGCGTAACATATTGAAAGATTCATCGACAAGATCATGTAGCTGTGGATAGGGCGCTTGTACATCTGAAATGGGAACAACATACCAGCGCTGATTCGGAACCTCAGTCCCTGTGCTGACAACTGGCTGCCATAAGGCTACAGTAGTAACTACCGCGGCTTTTTCAAATGAGGCTGGCAGTGATTTAGGAAAATCAGCGAAGCCCCAGGCAAGTCCGCGCACACGTCCGATCAAAGGCGTGGGGGAAAGCAATAATTTCCCTTGAATATCATACGAGGTCAGGTATTGCTGGTTGGCTGAACTTATAACGGCGATGATCTGATCAGCGGTTTCATTCCACGCACCCCAGATACCGTCGCCTACCCAATGCGCAGTGCGGGCCGGGTCATTGGCATTCCAGATATACAGTCCGCTAAAACCAACATTTTGGGAAATAGACGCCCACAGTAGTTGTGAGCCGTCAAAATTCCAGATGGGATAATTTTCAGAAGCGAAAGGCGTATTGCTTAAGTTTTGGTAACGATCCTCTCCTGCAAGATCGAGATTCGCCAGCCAGACATCACTGTCACCGCCGCGCGAAGAGATGAACGCGATATGCCTGCCATCAGGCGCCCAAACCGGCGAATGGTCTGAAGCCGGGTCTTGTGTGACCGAAATGACCGCTTGTGTGCGGTCATTGACTGACACAACTGAGACCTCAAGATTTTCATTGCTATAGGTTTCAAAAACAAGCCACTGCCCATCCGGTGACCATGACGGCGCAGAGTCGTATTCATGCGAATCAGTGATTTGCTTTACTTCGCCGTTTTGCAGCTCCATCACATACAGATCCCAAAAACCGTTGCGGTCGGATGCAAAGGCGATCTGTTTTCGATCCGGGCTGAGGGCGGGAGCAACGTCATTCCACTCGCCTGTGGTGATACGAGTGAGCGGCAATTCCTGCGGCGGATTGCTTTGGACAAATAGATGAGAATAGCCATTCTCTTCAATCGAGAGAAATACAAGATTACCTTCGCCGCTATATTTAATTATGGATGGTGTGGAAGTGAAAATCGGTTCAAGCGTAACCGTTGAGTCTTTTAGTATTTCAGAGGTTCCGCGCGGCGCGCAGCCAAAAAGCAGGAGGCTGACCACCAGAATAATTATGTCTTTTCGAAGAAAGCTTTTGCTCTTAGCGGCAGCGCTTTCTCCGCACCCAAGGGCAGGTGAGCAATCCCTGGTTATTTGGAGACCGCCCAGGCAGAGAACAAGAGCGCCTCGCAGTGACATTTTCAAATGAAGGATCGAGGAATCAAAATTAAAACGCATGGAAAATATCAATTAACCTGAATCAACTTCGAGGTCAGGTGAAGACCTCGGCGCTTCCACATCAAATGAATATTGAAGTGGATCGGTGGATGGGCCGTCAGGATAATACAACCGCGCATTAAGTGTATATGGATTTTTTAGTTCGCCGCGAATATGCATGGTAAATTCAAGTTTCCAGCTCATTGGTTCGACTATGCTTGTAGATGCCGCTTCATCGCCATTTGAATCATTGAGAAGGACTTCGATATAAGGGCGTTTTTGAAAGGGTGTAATCTCAATATTAACGCGCAAACGGCGTCCATCGGGATATGCCTGTGCTAAAAGTGAATTGATCTTTGTCTCTTCGGGCACAGCTCGAGTGAGGTTATCTTCAGGGAAGAAAAATTCCATCTGGTTATTATAACCATAAATGAGGACGCCAACCTTTGTGCCAGATTAGCATTAATTACAAATTCATTGGGTTTTACAGGCTGTCCAAATTAACTTGCGATGCCTGGTGTTGTTGTATTGAAGTCAATGCAGGCGTATAATTTATTCATCATCGTCAAAAGGAGCGTTCCATGGATGAACAAAGAAAAGAAACGCGTAAAAAATTAATGGCATTCACTCCCGTTTACGATTCAAACCAGAACACTTTGCTTGGATATGTTGAAGATCTTACTCTATCGGGAATTTTAGTGATCGGCGAAAATCAGGTGGAAGCCAATAATGAGCGGAACTTGAGAATTGATTTTCCCATCGTTCTGCCTGATGCGATGTCTGCTCAAATTACGCTCCCTGCCCGCGTAGTATGGTGCCGGCCGGATAAGAGCCCGCAATATTTCAATATCGGTTTTGAGTTTATAGAAGTTAAGCCTGAACATGAAAAGATCTTTCGTGCGATCTTAAAAAAGTACCAGTTTCGGCATGATTTTTCAGGGGCGCTTACTTTTTGGGATTCACAACCAGGCAAACCTGACTCTTCGGCACACTAAGACAAAAGACAAACCGTCGCGTATGCTAAAATATTGAGACAATCCACCAACAAGTTAACTATAAGCAACAGGAGACAAAATGCCCGATCTTTCTCGTAAAGAAGTGATTCAAATCCTGGCAACCACCCATCAAGCCCGGCTGGCAGGCGTTGACCTATCCGGGTTGGACTTGAGCGGTTTGAACTTTGCAGGCGCAGATCTGATCCGCGCGAATCTATCCGGGGCTGACCTGACAAATGCATACATGCGCCATGCTCAATTGGAAGCCGCCAATTTGGAAGGCACGGTCCTGATCAACGCGAATCTAAAGGAAGCGAACCTAAAAGAGTGCAAGATCAAGGGAGCCAACTTGAGTGGAACCAACCTGACAGATGCCAATCTGTATGGGGTCGAACTTGACCCAAAACAAAAAAGCCAAGCCAAAGGGTTGATGGCGTAATTCGAGTTACTCCAATCTCTGATCGTAATGAGCCTGAATTCAAAGATAAGGAATGCGGCTGAGTCGAGTTTAAATGGATGCAATCCTTATTCATGGAATGGGGCGTACACCAGCCGCAATGTCCATTTTGGCGGTGCGGCTGGCGGCATCCAATATTCGGCCTCATCTTTTTGGATATTCAGTTACTTTTGAAAAGTGGGAACAATGCATTCAACGCTATAAAGAATTTATAGAAAAGCGCGTTAAAACAAATAACTTTATTATTGTGGGGCATTCGCTTGGGACCGTTTTGACGCGGGCCGTTTTACCCAAATTAACGCACAAACCATCCTACTGTTTTTTTCTGGCTCCCCCAACCCAGGTCTGCAAGGCTGCGCGCAATTTTTATCGTTATCGCCCGATCCGACTCTTTATGAGTGAAATTGGGCAAGTCCTTACGGATGAACAATTCATGCAAACATTACCTTTGCCAAATGTGCCGACGAAAATTTATGCAGGAATCGCAGGTCCACGCGGACGCTACTCTCCTTTCGGCGAAGAACTCAACGATGGGCTGTTAACTGTTCAGGAAACTTTTTTACCGAACGTTCCCATGCAAACAGTCCCAGCACTTCATACCTTTATTATGAATTCAAATGTGGTCACTCAGGATATTGTGAAGATTGCGAGAGCAGGTTCAAGCTCTTAAGACCTTTGAGTTCTTAACAGTTTTATCGACTTGTTTGCGTTGAGACGGGCGTATAATTTGCAAATGATCTGTTATACGGAATCAGTCCGCATAACACCCGCACGGGGTAAATTAAGGAAAACCTTCGTATAAATACTAGTTGAACTAAGCGCTTCGCGCAGACTCCCATAGATCATCTAACTGAATAAAGATATTCACGCTATATTTTCTTTTTGAAATCAAAATCAAAAAAGGAGATGTAGCCATGAGTGCGTTAAGACAAAAGATGATCGAGGATATGCAGTTGAGGGGGTTGGCACTACGAACGCAGGAGGCTTATATAAACGCTGTGTTTCAATTGAGCAAGCGTTTGAAAAAGTCGCCCGATCAAATTAATGAAGAGGAACTTCGGGATTACTTTCTATACCTGAAGAATGAGAAACGAGTGGCGGATAGTACTTTCTCAATCGCATTATGCGCGATCAAGTTCTTCTATGAACGCACACTGGGAAAAGAATGGCATATCCTACAGCTCACTCGTCCTGATAGAAAAAAGAAACTGCCTGTTGTTTTCAGCATGGATGAAGTAAAGCGGGTACTCGATTGCGTCCATCGTTTTCAATATCAAGTTTGCCTGAAGACGATCTATGCCTGCGGATTACGCTTGCTGGAAGGGACCTGCTTGCGTGTGAAAGATATTGACAGCGATCGCAAGATGCTGCATGTGGTTCAGGGGAAAGGCAGCAAAGATCGCTACGTGCCATTGCCCGACCATACCCTCAGACTATTACGTCATCTTTGGGCTACCCACCGTAATCCCGAATGGATGTTTCCTGCCCGAAACGGGCTGGCTGCTTTTGATGAGAGCGTGATCCAAAAAGCGTTTCAGGCTGCACTGCACGAAAGCGGCATAAACAAAGCTGCTTCAGTCCATACCTTGCGTCATTCGTATGCTACACATTTATTGGAAGCGGGTGTTGACCTGCGGATCATTCAGGTCTATCTCGGTCACGCCTCTCCTGCCACCACCGCCATTTACACTCACCTCACTTCTGTGACCGAAACACAGATCAATCAACGTATCAATCAGATCCATGCTGATCTATGGGGTTAGAACTCGCTGATCTCTTTCGAGAATATGGTGCTGCTTATCGAAACAAATATGCTGACAAGATCCTGCCCTCTCATCGTCAGGCGATGGCAGCGATCGAGCATTGCCGCACCGACCGTTTGGGCGGACAGGTCTATGGCTGTCCGAACTGTCAGGAGTTTCAATACAGTTATCACTCCTGCCGCAACCGCCATTGTCCCAAATGTCAGCATGAGCTCACTCAGAATTGGCTGGAGGTGCAACAGGATTTGCTCCTACCCGTCCCCTATTTCTTTCTGACCTTCACGCTGCCTTCTGAGTTGCGTACTCTGGTGCGTTCGCATCAGAAGAACTTGTACTCCCTGCTCTTTCAGGCTTCGGCTGATGCCACACAAAAGCTCGCGCGTGATCCGCGTTATATCGGCGGGCAGATCGGTTTGGTCGGTGTCCTGCACACCTGGACCCGCAACTTGATCTTTCATCCGCATGTGCACTATCTCGCTCCCGCTGGTGGCTTGCATTCTGATGGACAAACCTGGCTGCCTGCGCGTCAGGGATTCTTCCTGCCTGTCCGCGCTCTCTCCAAATTGTTTCGAGCTGCCTTCAGACGCGGTCTGCAGAAATTGAAACTCTTTGAGCTTGTTCCCTCCAAGGTCTGGACGCAGGAGTGGGTCGTGAATTGCAAGCCTGTTGCAGATGGTCAGGCGGCCCTCAAGTATCTTGCTCCTTATATTCATCGCGTCGCCATCAGCAATCGCCGTTTGCTGGCTTTTGACAACCGCGGTTCCATGGAAACTTCCCAGGTCACCTTTCAGTACCGCGCTTCCGATACTGGTCAACTCAAAAAATGTTCGCTTTCGATTGAGCAGTTTTTCCAGCGTTTCCTTCAGCATGTTCTCCCGCATGCTTTTGTGAAGGTCCGCTATTATGGTTTCTTCGGCGCTGCGGTCCGACGCAAATTGGCTGACTTGCAGAAGCGGCTTGGCAAGCCTGTTCCTGATCTGGTTGTTGAGTCAGCATCCGCTGCTTCTCATGCAGAGCCTGACCCTCCTTCTAAAATCCTCTGTCCTGCCTGCGGGCTGCCCATGACTTTCCAGAGAAATTTATCTCCACAACAATGCCGTTCGCCCTAGGTTCTTTTTTTGCTTCCTTACTTCCACTTCAGGCAGTTGCCGTTTTTTGCATCTGTCCGTTTTCTGTTCCCATTAATCTCTTTTGTGATCAATTTTCCTTTTCATTTTTCTTTTACAGGGTTCCGTTTCTCATGTAAAATACTTTCCAGATCATTCTTTATTGGTGGGATTTAGGTCTTTTGCCAGTTCCACTTGGCTTCTTTTTCCAAATACGGCTTAGTTCAACTAGGACAGATGCGGCGGCGCACGCTCTCTTCCTTTTAGCTTCGCCCCCCTTCCGCCGCATCAATCCTTAATTCGTTGGGCGTTTCCTTGCAAAAGATTGAAATCATAATTTCAAGGTAAGATTTTTTATTCCCTGCGAAAACGACAATCTACTCTGCAATACCATTTACATCTCTGGCACAATAAAAGGAAACAGGTTCATGGGTGAGCAAATTCAAAAATATATCCCTTGTGACAGTTGTCATGGTACGGGGAAAAAATATCTTAATCTTTTTGGACAATGCAATATATGTGAGGGAACGGGAAAAAGAATAAATTACCCCTACATAACTTCCTTGTGCCATGAAATTTACTTGGATAACCTTGTGAATTTGTCTCGCTGTTTGACACTTGCCCAAGAAGCGGAACGGTTATTACCTAACGAGAATGAAGCACAACCCGATTCTTATCAATTCAAACAGGCTTGGGCTGAAGTTTATTATTGGAAAGGTTGTGTGTTGATGGAGTTGCAGCAGTACGCAGAAGCTTTATCTTCTATAAAAATATCAGATACGTATTTTGACAAAAGTGATATCAGGTATTCGTTTCTTCAACAATCTTTGAATAAACTTGCTGCGCAAACAGTTAAGCCCGCTGCCGTAAAAGATAACGACTCTATATTGGATAAAGTAAAAAAAACATCCACTCATATTGGGCAAACTCTCCGAGAGACAGATTGGGCAGGTAAAGGTACTTCTGCTTTAGACCAAGCGGGAAAAGCTGTTAAAAAAGTTGCATCCTCTGCGGCTAGTCAAGCAGGTCAGTTTTTGGTTGAAAATAAAGATACAGTTCGTAAGGCAGGTCAGGCAGTTATTGAAAAAACATTAGCAACAGGTAAATCTGTAGAGGCAGTCGGTCAAATGGCTCTGCAAACAAAGGCTAAAGCAGATAGTGCTACAAAAACTTTGAAAATTTCTATGGTAATCATTTCGGTATCGGTTGTAGTATGTTCCATTAGTGTAATAGCATGGGTAATTTATCAATTTATCAGGTAATTTTTCTGGAACATTTTAAGAAAATGCTGTGTTATTTTTTCTCAATAAACGAGTCTTACACAACAAAAAAAACGCCCAACAAAGCATGCGCCCAACATTTTGGAGAAAAGGAGAGAAAAGGAGAAAAAATGGAAATATGCCTCGGAGTTATAGGCACAGCCTCGCTGGTTGGATTGTTTAAATTGTTTAATTATCGTTTTAAATCCTCGCGATGGAGAGGATCGAGAAAATGGTTATGGATAAATATAATAACTAAATCGCAGAAATGATTTTCGTCCGTAGGCATAGGATAAGACATTTGAGTTCTTGGCAGTTTTATCGACTCGTTTGTGTTGAGACGAGCGTATAATTTGCAAATAATCTGTTAAACGGAATCAGTCCGCATAACACCCGCACGGGGGTAAATTAAGGAAAATCTCCGTATAAACACTAGTCAGGTGCCGTCTTAGTTCACAACGGCTGTTATTGTACAAATCATTTAAAAATCAACGGGAAAAAATTATGGAAAAACCAAAAACCACTACCCCAGAAGATGAAGTTCTCAAGGATCAAGTTTCTTCCGAACTTGAGGCAGCCAAACAACTGGCGAAATCGTTAAATTTTGATGAAGTCAAGAGCGGTGAATGGTTTATTGGCCTTTTGCGGAAGGTGATTCAATCCTATGACCGCAACGCCAGAGCAACATATTTTCAGAAAAAGTATCCGGGGCTACCACCTGATGATATTGCCGATATTTTAACTACGGTAACTGTTCGATATGCGACTATCGCCGGAGCCGTTGCCGGCGCAGCATCAACGGCGAATCAGATTGCAGCGTTAAGTTCTGCGGGTATGACAGCGGCTTTATTTGTTGGTACCATTGGAGCAGAGATGCTTTATCTGTCTCAAATCCAAATGCGCCTTGTTCTGGACCTTTCCGTTGTCTATGACCTCCAACTTGACCCGGAAGACCCTGAAGATGTTTTAATGATTTTTGGCTATGCACTGGGAGTAGCCCCGACCGAAATGCTTGGTAAGGGACTGCAAATAGCAGCGGGAGCAGGGGCTAAAGAAACTGTAAAAAAATACATTAGCAAAGGAACTCTTAAAGCTATTCAAGATTTTGCGCGCCGGCTTGGTTTCAATATTTTACAGCGTACTATTCTTAAGTATGCCATTCCTATCGCTTCGGCGGCAATAGGAAGCAGTTATAACTACGCCACGACGAAATCGGTGGGCAGAATTGCCAAAGTGCATCTCAAGAACAGAGGTAAAGTAACGGATGAATTACGTGTTTTGGTATCACGTCAACACACTTACGATTTAGCTTTTCCCGCCGCAGTGATGTATGTTGCCCAAGTTGATGGTCAATTTTCCGAAAAGGAAAAAGAATTGTACAAAGCGATGCTGTCTCGCATGTCCTTTGATGAACATACTCAGGCGGAATTTCAAAAGCTGACTGCCAATGAGGACAATATTCTTGAGGCTATTGCTAAAATTGAAGATAAAGAAGTACGGCGCAGTTTGATGGAAACATTGGTCTTGATGAGTATTTATGATGGTGAATTGGCTGAAAAAGAACGTGAGTTTTTAGGGACTGTAGCGGAACTGTTAAATGTGCCTTTGGATATTGCTGAGGTTGAACAACGAACTCAAGATTATCAGATCGTTGTACAAAAGAATATTTTTGAAAAAACAGCGGGGGTTGCCGGTGGGGCAGCGGTTAAAGCCGCCGGTGTCGCTGGACAGGTGGCCAGTAGTGTCAAAGATACCGCTGCCGGAGCAAGCGAGAAAGTTAAAGGCGTATTTGGCAAAGTCTTCAGCCACAAGAAAGAGGATGAAAGAAAAACCGTCATTTCAGAAAAGTCAACCATAACTTGCTCAAAGTGTGGCAAAGAGGCTCCGTCTGAGTATCAATTTTGTCCTAGCTGCGGGCAACCAACGGCTACCGAAAAAAGCTGTATATCTTGCAGTAAACTAATCCCGATTGATTTTAATTTTTGCCCACATTGCGGCACAACGCAGGCTTGACCAGAATACCTGATTGCATCGTTTGTAGGTTTTGCATTCGTAAAACGCGCCCAAACAAAACGTGCAACCGAAGTGTACGAATCACCAAAGAGTCGGTATCTCATTTAAAGAGATTGATACGTCCATAGTCAAATGGCCGATGGAATAAAAAAAAAAGACCTCCGAGTTCTCAAGAACTCGGAGGTCTTCTGATTACTACCCACTACTCACTACACCCACTACCCACTGTTCACTTCCCCTACCCGTTCTTCTTCTGAAACTCCTGCATGAACTTGACCAATTCCTGCGCGCCTTCAACGGTCATCGCATTATAGATCGAAGCGCGCATGCCGCCGACAGAACGATGTCCCTTAAGACCGATCAGGTTATTCTTCTTGGCTTCCTTGGCAAAGGTATCTTCCAATTCTTCACTCGGCAGGCGGAAAGGAATGTTCATCAGGGAGCGGGCTTCGGGCTTGGCGTGTCCGCGATAGAAACCGCCGCTTTGATCAATGGCATTGTAGATCAAACCTGCTTTGGTGCGATTGGTCTTTTCAATGGCGGCGAGTCCGCCCTGTTTCTTGGCCCACTGGAAGACAAGCCCCACCATGTAAATCGCCCAGCTCGGAGGTGTATTGTGCAATGATCCGCTGTTCGCCAGGATCTTGTAATCCAGCATGACAGGTAAATTGGCGGGCGTGCGTTCGATCATGTCATCGCGTTCAATCACGATCGTCACGCCGGATGGACCGGCATTCTTCTGCGCGCCGGCATAGATCAAAGCGTACTTCGACACATCGATCGGGCGGCTGATGAAATCAGAGGAAGCATCGCAAACCAACGGCACACCGGCGGGCGGAGTCGGCTCGTCAAAAAATTCCACGCCGTGAATGGTCTCATTGGAGGTGTAATGCAGATACGCAGCATTAGGATCGAGGTCAAGTGTTGCGGGGATACCCTTGAATCCATCGGCTTCGGTGTTGGCGGCAGTACGGGTCGCACCGAGTTTCTGCGCTTCCTTAATGGCGGTCTTGCTCCATGTGCCTGTCACGATATAGTCGGCAGATGCGCCGGCTGCACGCAGGTTCATGGGGATCATCGTAAATTGCAAATGCGCGCCGCCCTGCAGGAACATCACCTTATAGTTGGCTGGGATGGCGAGCAGTTCACGCAAGTCCGCTTCGGCGGTTTGGATCACGGATTCAAATTCCTTTGAGCGGTGGCTGATTTCCATCACGGACATGCCCGTGCCTTTGAAATCCAGCATTTCTGCCTGCGCCTGCTGCAAAACTTCGAGAGGCAGAGCGCCAGGACCGGGATTAAAATTGTACGCACGTTTGAGATCAGACATTTTTGGATTCTCCTATTAGAATGATTTACGGTTCATTCTGACCATTGAACTGGTTCGGTTTCAAGTCGATTTCCTTTTCATTATATCTGGTTGTCTGACAAATTATCAAGAACAATTGACATGATTCTGCCCTGATAGATGTCGTTGACAAAGCATTTCCTCATTGTTAGAATGATTTTGTGATCAGATCAGCCCCTTCAAACAGGAATCAGCCGGAACACCGGTTCGGTTCCTGTTATTAATTTCCACCCCAACAAGGAGAATTCCCATGAAAGTTTTGATTTGCGATAAGACCGAAAAAGAATATATCGAACAGATGCGCGCCGCAGGCTTGACCGTGGACGTGCGTGATGACATCACCCCTGAAGAACTCCCGAATGTTCTGCCCGCCTATGACGGCATGGTGGTCCGCTCGCGTACCAAGGTGCGTCAGGCGCTGATTGATGTCTGCCCCAACTTGAAAGTCATCGTGCGCGGCGGCGCTGGTCTCGATACCATTGACCATGAGTATGCCAAGTCCAAGGGCATCGCGGTCATGAACACGCCGCTGGCAAACTCCGCTTCGGTGGCTGAACTGGCGATCGGATACATGCTGATGATGGCTCGTTCCCTCTATCGGGCGACCGCTTCTGTCAAAGCTGAAAAATGGGACAAGAAGAGTTTCGACGGCGACGAGATCGGCGGCAAGACACTCGGTCTGATCGGCGTGGGAAACATCGGCAAGGAAGTTGCCAAGCGCGCAACCGTGATGGGCATGACCGTCGTCGCGTATGATCCCTATGTAAAAGAGATCGCAGGCATCAAATTAGTCACACTGGATGAATTGCTTGCCCAGGCAGATTACATCAGCCTGCACCTGCCAAAGACCAAAGAATCCTCCGGCATGATCGGCGCGGAACAATTCGCGAAGATGAAAAAAGGCGTGCGTATTGTCAACTGCGCGCGCGGTGGTATTATTGACGAAAATGCGTTATATGAAGCATTGACCAATGGCACAGTCGCCGGCGCGGCATTGGACGTCTTCTCTGAAGAACCACCGACCGATTGGAAACTGCTCAAGCTGGATAATGTCATTGGCTCGCCGCACATCGGGGCTGCCACCAAGGAAGCGCAAGCGCGGGTCGGGGCGGAAGTTGCCGACAAATTGATCGCATTCTCGAAGAATTAAAACCATCACACATCATAAGATTGCTTCGGGAAAACCACCCCTTGCAACGATATTTAATTTATTTGGAGGCGACATGAAAATTTTCAGCGACATTGGCATTCAAATCCCACAGATTTTTATGCCCAGAGGCGGAGTGGATCTAAAAAAGTGGGCAGTGATCGCCTGTGACCAGTTCACCTCCGAACCGGAATATTGGCAAGAGGTTGAACGTATTGTCGGAGACGCGCCCTCCTCCCTTAATTTGGTTTTTCCCGAAGTATATCTTGACAAGCCCGGCGAGGAAGAACGGATCAAAAATATCCAGGCCAATATGCGCAAGTACATGGAAAAAGGCATTCTCCAAACCCAGGAAGGCTTCATTTATGTTGAACGGAAAATTGGAAGCAAAGTCCGCAAAGGGCTAATCCTCTGCCTTGACCTCGAACGCTACAATTACAACAAAGGCTCACAGAGTCTCATCCGCGCAACCGAGGGAACCATCGTGGAACGTCTTCCTCCGCGCATCAAGATCCGTCAGGGAGCTTCCATGGAACTCCCGCACATCCTTGTATTGATCGACGACCCGAAACGCACGGTCATAGAACCGATCAGCGCGATCAAGAACAAGCAAGATAAGATCTATGATTTTGATCTCATGCTCGACAGCGGTCATCTTACCGGGTATAAGATCCTTCCCGAATATGAAGAACAGATCATTGAAGCCTTGCGCGGACTGATCGAGCCTAGAACCTTTGCAGCAAAATATGGAGTCAAACCTGACCTGCCTCCCTTGTTGTTTGCCATGGGCGACGGCAATCACTCCCTGGCAACTGCGAAAGCGATATGGGAAAAGATGAAACCCCAAGTTGGCATCGCCCACCCTTCACGCTATGCGCTGGTCGAAATTGAAAATGTCCACGATGAAGGGCTGGAATTTGAACCTATCCACCGGGTACTATTCAACATCAAGAAAGATCTGTTTGCGGAACTTAAGAATGTATTCGGGGAGAACCTCACTTATACTGAGGTTGCGAATGGCGAGGAAATGACCAAAAGGTAGATTCCGCTTCAGGACCAAATCAATTAATCGGTCTGGTAGGCGGCGGAAAACAATTCGGCGTGATCGAGATCGCCCACCCAACCTCCAATCTGGCGGTTGGGACCATTCAACCCTTCCTCGACGCGTTCTTGAAAGATGAAGGCGCAGAAAAAATTGATTATGTTCACGGGGAAGATGTGGTTGAACGCCTGGCATTACAGCCCGGGAACGCGGGTATCTACCTGGCTGGCATGCATAAATCTGAGTTATTCAAAACGGTAATTCTGGACGGCGCACTGCCGAGAAAAACTTTCTCAATGGGCGAAGCCCGTGAAAAACGCTTCTACATGGAAGCCAGAAAAATTTCATAAACGATGGAAACGAAAAGTCCCGCAGATCAAAGCGGGACTTTTTTAATTTAAAGATTTAAACGCGCGATTGCTTTCTTAAAATCAGCGGGATAAGGTGCTGTAAATGAAACGCGTTCATTGGAAACTGGATGCGTAAAGGTTAAAGAGTGCGCGTGCAAAGCCGGACGCGCGATAATATCTGTATCAGGCGCGCTATAAAGCGTATCACCCAATAGTGGGTACCCCAACGCATACGCATGGACTCTGATCTGATGCGTGCGCCCAGTCATCGGGCGCGCTTCAACCAGCGCCATTCCTTTAATATCATCCAGCAATGAAAGATCATCCGAGATGGCATTATTCCAATTAAGCACTCTGAATTTGGTCTCAGCGCGGACTCCCTTTTTGTTGTCCACCATGGTCCGATGCTTATGCCCCACGTTGACCCGCAGCGGAAATTTTGTGATGCGTTCCTTCCAAGGCGGAGCGCCAACTGTAATAGCGCGATAGACCTTTTCAACTTCATGCTTTTCAAATTGGATGTTCAACGCACGATGAGCTTCTGCATTGAGCGCAAAGAGCAACACGCCGCTGGTGTATTTATCAAGGCGGTGCACCACCCAGATCTTTCCATGCTCCTCTTCAAGTAATTTTACAATATAGGGCGCGTCGGGTTCCCAGCCTTCAGGCAAGACGGAAAGCCCGGCAGGTTTATTGATGATGAGTATGTGTTCGTCTTTGTAGATAATATCCATAACAAGGATTATAAACCCCAGACTTCGGAAATATTAAAGATCTCCAAAGTCTCACTTAACCTTAAACCCTTGACATTAACGTTACGTAAGGGTTTATATTAATGCCATGTTCACAGTAAAGCAGCTTTCCAAAATGGCAGGCGTCACGCCACGGACTTTGCATCATTACGATGACATCGGCCTCCTCAAGCCATCCCGCGTTGGTGATAATGGCTATCGCTACTACGGGGAGGAGTCGCTGTTGAAGTTACAGCAGATCCTGTTCTATCGTGAGTTGGATTTTCCACTCGATGACATAAAAAAGATCATGGGACGCCATGATTTTGATGTGTTGAACGCGTTACAAAATCACAAGGATGCGCTGCTAAAGCAGGTCGCGCGGATGAACCACCTGCTTACGACTGTAGACAATACCATTCAACATCTAAAAGGAGAAAAAAATATGGACCCAAAAGGTTTATTCGAAGGCTTTAGCGAAGAAGAGCAGCAGAAATATGCCCTGGAAGCAGAAAAAATATATGATCCCGAGACTGTGCGCGAATCAAACCGCAAGTGGAAGGGATATTCCGCGGGTAAGAAAGAAGCCATCATGGCGGAAGGCAGGCAGGTCTACGAAGATATGATTGCCGCCATGCCAAAAGGCATATCCAGTGCTGAAGTTCAAGCAATCGTCGAACGTTGGCGCAAACACATGGACTACTTCTGGACACCGGATCTCGACCAACTGCTCGGTCTCGCCAATGGCTACAACGATGATCCGCGATTCAAAGCCAACTTCGACAAGATGCACCCACAATTAGCAGAGTTCATGCGAGAAGCAGTAAAGGTGTATGTTGAAAAAAGGAAAAATTAAAAAACCGAAGCCAGTAACCCAATCGCTGGCTTCTGTTTTTTCTCGCCCAAATGATCTGCTCCCCATCCATATAATTCAGTTTTACTTGCTCTCCAAACTTTCGCGAGAGTCCAGATAATTCATTTCCTCAAACGATAATACACGCTCCTTTGATAGCGCATGGGTTCGAATTGCGGGCATAACCCGGTCAGCGATTCTGTACTGCCAATGATCAAAGCGCCATCTGGATCCAAAGCATTCCCAAGTTTTGAAAACAATTTCACCTTATCCGCTTCTGTAAAGTAGATCGCTACGTTGCGGCAGAAAATAATATCAAAACGACCCAGCGAAGAAAAGTCCTCCATCAAATTCAATTTCTTAAAGGAAGCGATTCCTCGAAGTTCGTCCCTGATCTTCCAGCCTTTTTCCACGGGAACAAAATTTCGTTGAAGCTTTTCAGCCGCCAATCCGCGTTCAACTTCCATTCGCGAAAAAACACCGTAGGAGGCGCGTGCCACGGCCTGATCCGATATATCAGTACCCAAAAGTTGAATATTGTAATTGAGGAGGTTTCCAAGGGTTTCCTGCAGCACAATGGCGGTTGTGTAAACCTCCTGCCCGGATGAACAAGCCGCGCTCCAGATACGCAGCGAGATCGGCCCCCTGGAGGAGCTGTTTTTTCTCCGCCGGTCAATCAGTTCGGGCAATAGTTTAAATTGGAGCAAGTCAAAAGGCGCACTATCCCGGAAAAACGAAGTCTCCCCGGTAGTGACCGCATCCACAATTTTTCTGGGAATGGTCTTGGTTGAATCAGATCGCGCTTTCAAATAGAATTCTGAAAAACTTCCACAGGAATTCTCCTGTAACAGGGGTGCCAAACGGTTCTCCAAAAGATAACCCTTGGTCTCATCAAGATGTACCCCGCACAGGGAATAAATATATAGTGATAGCGTGCGCGCTTCTTCAGGCAGAATTTTGATCACAAGATTGCACTCTTTACTGAACGGCTGATCTCTTCAGCGATATGATCCAACGGAGTAATTACATCCACAACACCCGCCTTCACGGCTTCTCCGGGCATGCCAAAGACAACACAGGAGGCTTCATCCTGGGCAATGATATGGCAGTTCTTGCGTTTTAATAGACGAAGCCCCAGCACGCCGTCACTCCCCATGCCGGTCATGATAACAGCTGTGGTATTGCCATTAAATGTATTCGCAACAGAGCGGAACAAATAGTCAACAGATGGACGGCAATTATTTTCAAGGGGATCATCCGTGATGCTTAAACTAATTTCTCCCTTTGAGCCCGGTACAATTTTCATATGGCGCCCGCCCGGAGCGATATAAACTGTCGCCGGACGAATGATTTCCCTGTCTTCGGCTTCCTTGACCGCCATCTTGCATTTTTCCGATAGACTGGCAGCCATTGATTTTGTAAATAACGGCGGCATGTGCTGAACAATCAATATAGGAACAGGAAAATTGAGGGGCAGCGCCGGCAGCATTTTTGCCAGCGCATTAGGGCCGCCAGTCGAAACACCGATCAACACCAGATCCGCTTTTTTTAAGATGGGCTGACGTTCAGCACGCGTCGGCTGCGGAGAAGAGACAGTTGCGGACCTAGCGGCCGGAGCACCGGTTGTAGAGGTTTGTTTTAGAATGGAGCGAATTTCCCAGCGGCGGCGATAAGCGTTCACGATCGGGGCAAGGTGTTTGCTGATTGCAATCAGATTGGACTGCGGGTCTCCGCCGCTTGGTTTTGTGATGAAATCAAACGCGCCCCGCTCCAACGCCCGAATGGTTAGATCGCCGCCTTTGAGGGTTAACGCGCTGACAACCACCACGCCGCATTCAATGCCGCGACTCTTCAAGGCGTTCAGCACCTCCAAGCCGTCCATCTCAGGCATTTCGATATCCAGTGTAATCAGGTCAGGTGAAAGAGTCGCTATCCTTTCGAGAGCGATTTTTCCATTTGGAGCAGTACCCACCACTTCCACGTCAGGAAGAAGCGCGAGAGCGTCCGTGATTACCCGTCGGAACAGGGAAGTATCATCTACGACCAGAACTCGCAGTTTCATCTTCCTCCACGCTCAACAGTGAATTGACATCCAGGATGGCGATCGGGCGAATTTCGCTTTGGCAAATTCCTTTGAGAAATTTTTGCTGGGTAAGACTCATGTTTGCAGGCAACGGAGCCAGATTATCCATATCAGCGGGAATCACATCTGAGGCTTCGTCGACCAGCAAACCGATATTTTCACCATGGGACGAAACGATAAAAATATCCCGGGCTGACCGGGCATCCAATTGGTCAATCTCGAGCCTGCGCTGCAGGTCCACCACAGTGACAATCTGACCGCGCAGGTTGATGATGCCGGCAATATAATCACTGGCATGATGCACCGGTGTGAGGTTGTGCAATTGAACGACTTCCTGAACATTCATCGCGTTGACACCCATGAGCGTACCTCCGATATAAAAGGTGGATACGAGGGTGGGTTCTTCTTGAAGCGGCATTTCAGCCTCCTACGCTGGCATAATAAATAATCATGATCAACTCAAGGTCAGACCTTGAAGGCCTGAACCATATTGCGCAGTTGTTCAGCCAGTTTTGACAATTCACTGGCGCTTTCCTGTACCTGATGGCTTCCGCGGGCAATATCATTTCCAGCTACATTAACCGCTGCAATATCCTGCGCTACAGATTGGGCTACGGTTGAAGTTTGGGATACACGATCATTGGCCTCATCCACCCCCCTGGTCGCCTGCGAGATATTCCCGGCGATATCCTTGGTTACAACAGACTGCTCCTCAATGGCTGTGGCAATGGTGGTGACAATATCGCTTATATCATGAATGACCTTCATAACTTTTTCAATATCATCAACAGTGTTCGCGGTTGAATTTTGAATTCCGGAAATCTTGACTTTAATATCCTCGGTGGCCGCCGCGGTCTGTTTTGCAAGTTCCTTGATCTCCGTCGCGACCACTGCAAAACCTTTGCCCGCAGCACCGGCACGGGCGGCTTCGATGGTTGCGTTCAACGCAAGCAGATTGGTCTGGTTCGAAATGGATGTGATCGTCTCGGTCACCTTGCCAATATCCTGGGCAGATTGACCAAGCGAGCGCACCGCGGCTGAAATTTGGTCGGCCTGAGATACAGCCTCACCCGTAATGCGGCGAGCCTTTTCTGAATTTCCCGCGATCTCACCGATCGTGGCGGTCATTTCTTCCGTGGCAGTGGCAACGCTGCGCAAATTCGTAACAGCCTGCTCGATTCCAGCGGCCACTGAAAATGTATTTGCGCTCATTTCTTCAGCAGCGGAGGCGACACCATTCGACCTGGCCGATGCTTCGGATGCAGAGGAGGTCATTTGCGAAGAAACAGCAGACAGCTCCGTGGAAGCGGAAGCGATCGTGCCAACGCCGTCACGAACCTGACCGATGGAATTCTTTAAGCTGCCAAGCAGAACTGAAATTGACTTTCCAATATCTCCCATTTCATCTGCTCGATCAATGAGCTCCCGCGCGGGAAGAATGGAAAAATCACCCATGGACATATCCTTTAGATAAGATAAAGATACCTGAATGGGTTTGGTAATGCTGGCTGTGATCGTTGCCACCATGAAAATCGCCACGAATAGTGCTGCTACAGCGAAAATGATCAAGACCACACCCATCCTACTTGTAAGGTCCTGGGCAGATTTTTCTACAACAACCATTTCACCGTCCACAGAATTGATCAGGTCATCAAGCGCCTGCTCCATGACAGGCAGGCGTTCCAAACCTTCACGCAGATAGAGCTGTCTGGCATCTTCAGCCTGTCCTGAGTTAAGCAGGTCAAGCACTCTATTATTAATCTCACCATTGACTGCTAATACATCATCGAGCGCCTTTATGAGGACCACCTCTTCCTCCGTATCTGAATTAGCTTTAAACCAATCCAAAGCTTCGAGATAAGCGGCACGGTGTTCTGCGAGGTCCGCCAGCATGGCGGCCTGTCCGGAAGGAGTATTTTCAAGAAGCGCCAGAGACAAGTGCAAGTACACACCATCCAAATTCTCGTCAACGGTATGAACATGGTCAATTTGCTCGATCTGAAAAAGGACATTTTCCAATCCAGCATTGATCGAATTAATACTCCAAACTCCGATCACAGTTGCCGCGATCATCATTAAAATCACAACTCCAAAACCAACCAAAAGCCTTCTACCGATCTTCATGTTATTTAGGATTTTCATTTTCTTTCTCCTTTGAGGCCAATTCACGAGCAACTAATTTCAACGACCCTTGCTGGAAATTGCCAGGCTATTAAACGATCCTTTTTAATTGTTCAAAACTATTGACGATATTCAACGAGAGTGATTTCAATTGATCGAGGCTGCCTTGCGCCCGGCCTGCTCCGTGACTCTTGAAAACCTCGACATACTCCCTCAACAACTCATGAAATTTCATGTGCGGGGTCTCGATCTCAATGAATTCACGTTGATGAGCAAATCTTCCCCTGCCAACCCCGTAATACCAGCGCCCGAGCGAGCAGCTCGTATGAGTGGGGATATCTTTGACATTAATAGCCATTCCGCCCTGCTGCATATCCTCCGCCTTCTTGACCCAGTTCAAGTGGGCTTGTTTGAAAGTATCGATCTCAGCGATCAAGTCATCCTTGCCGGTTTCATAAAGCCTAAACTGCTTGCAGATCTCCTGAAGCGACTGGGACATATTCACCAGTGTAGTGACCGAAGCGGCAAGTTCATTTGCCGATCTTGGGCCGGTATTTACCTCGGCCACGCCGCTCAATTCAGCGATCTCTTGCGCAATGCTGCTCGTTACAATCGCAGTCTCAGCTACTCTTGTACTGGCGTCCCGAACCCCATTGGATGCTTGAGCAATATTTCCAGCGATATCCTGTGTGACCGTTGTCTGTTCGCGGATCGCCGCGGCAATACTCATGACGATCTCATTGACATCACGTATGACCTGCACGATCTTATCAATATCGGCAACCGCCCCGGCAGTTGATCCTTGAATGGTATTGATCTTTTCCTTGATCACGTTGGTCGCTTCTGAAGTTTGCTTGGCAAGTTCCTTGATCTCACTGGCGACAACCGCGAATCCCTTGCCGGCTGCGCCCGCGCGGGCGGCTTCGATAGTGGCATTGAGCGCCAGCAAATTTGTCTGGGAAGAGATGCGGGTGATCGTTTCCGTTACCTTCCCAATTTCCTGGGCAGACTGACCAAGGTCACGCATGACCAGGGAAAACTGATCCACCTGCTCGGCAGCCCGTTCTGTGGTCGCATGCGCTTTTTCAGAATTTTTTGCAATTTCACCCGCTGTGGCGGTCATTTCTTCCACTGCCACGGCAACGGCGTGTAAATTGGTATTTGCCTGCTCCACACCTGCCGCTACAGAGGTTGTATTGGCGCTCAATTCTTCGGCTGCGGCAGCAACAATGTTTGTCTTTGAGCCAAGCTGCCCGGAAATATTACTCAAGGAAGCGCCGTTCTGCGCCACCTGTCCGATGGAATCGCGCAGGTTGACGATCATTTTAGAGAAAAATCTGCCCATCGCATCTCTTTCAGAGATGGGTGTCACATCCTCCCGCAGATCATTTTGCGCCATATTCTCAAATACTCTGGCCATATTTTGCAGGTATGCGATCATGGCTCGGAAAGATTCTGCCATTTGCCCCATCTCATCTTGTGAGTGATATTCAAGATTGTGGCTGACATCGCCCTGAGAAATACTCGTGGCAACTTCCTTCACATCCCCCATCGCCTTAATGACTGAGAAATAAAAGCCAGCGAACAACCACAATGCCAGCAGTACAGGGATACCCGCCAGAACAAACGCCAGAATTCTTCCATTGGTCAGTTTACCAAGATGGGCGGCAAGCAGATCATCGGTTGCTTTATCCAGCTCAACCGCAACCAAAAGTTGAGCGTCAATAGCTTTTGTAGCAGTGTCAAAATATTCCTTCGATGTGATGGTGACAGTTTCCGCACTAATGACCTGAGTGTCTACCAATTCTTGAAAGGCTTCCTCTTGAGTTTGGGCATCCTTGGTGTACTTTGCAAGCCGCGCATTAAGTGCAGGGTTGTAATCAAAAGCTTGCTGTACATCTTGACTCGCCTGGGCAGAATTTGAATCAGCGAGTCGAGTTAACACTTGAAGATTAACCCGCTCCTTATCGGTGATGACCCCATCCACAAGACTGCCCGATCCGATCGCCCGAATTTGCCCCAAAATTTCAGCGGTTTGCGGGTAGGATTTTACGGTCGATATCATAAGAAAATAAATATCTGTATTTGAATCCAAAGACAAGTTGGATTTATCCGCTATGTAAACGCGGAACGCAAGGATCTTGGCAATCAGCGTAGTGTGGCGGTCAAAGCTTTCAGCAGCAGTAAGATTTTCCACTTCATTTTGCAGGGTTTGCCATTCACTTTTAAGCGCTTGCCAGCGTTCAGCGGTTTTAAATTCGGATCCATAAAATTGATTCACCGCGTCGACAGCCGCAAAGTCTTCTTTAATGGAAGCCTGCTTTTGCGCCATGATATCTTTGAACGACTTATCCCCAGACAAAAAGGTATTTGCGGCACCACGATGCTGCTGTACGTGCTGGAGCAAACTCAGCGTGGGACGCAGGTACTCAACACCCTTACGCTCCTGACGAGTAAAGTCAATGCCTGTCCCCAACTGAGACGCCAGCTGGTAGGTAAGAATGGCAATCGGAATAAGGAAAACCGCCGTCAGCAACAGCATCTTTCCTGAATAAGTAAGCCGATTCATTATCGTGATTGCGGATTGAAATATCCTTTTTTGCATAAATATTTTCCTTAATTCCTAATTTTGATAACTAATTATTTTTGCTGATTTCATCCAATCTAAACTGACTGCAGACCTCTTGAAGCGATCGAGCCATGTTCTTCAATGTCGTAACGGATATTGCAATTTCATTCAATGAGCCTGCATCCACTTCAGCCGTCCCGCTTAATTCGGCGATCTCTTTGGCGATGCTTCTGGTGACGATGGATGTTTCCGACACTCGGGTATTCACATCGCGGACCTCGAAGGATGCCTGTCCGATATTACTGGCGATATCCTGTGTGACCGTTGTCTGTTCGCGAATCGCGGCAGCAATGCCCATGACGATCTCATTGACATCCCGGATGATCTGCACAATCCTTTCGATATCCGCAACCGCTCCGGCTGTTGAGCCTTGAATAGTATTGATCTTTTCCTTGATAATATTCGTGGCTTCTGCGGTTTGTTTGGCTAATTCCTTGATCTCACTGGCGACAACCGCGAACCCCTTACCGGCCACACCCGCCCGGGCTGCCTCGATCGTTGCATTAAGTGCCAGCAGATTGGTCTGGGATGAGATACTCGTGATCGTCTCTGTCACCTTTCCAATTTCCTGCGCAGACTGACCCAGCCTGTTCATCACCACTGAAAATTGATCCACCTGAACAGCAGCCTGTTCTGTGGTGGTATGTGCTTTTTCTGAATTTTTAGCAATTTCGCCGGTGGTGGCGGTCATTTCTTCGACAGCTACAGCCACAGCATGCAAACTGCTATTGGCTTTTTCCATCCCATCCGCAACAGAGGCTGTGTTCGCGCTCAGTTCTTCCGCGGCAGCGGCAACAATATTCGTCTTTGACGAAAGCTGCTCGGAAAACGAAGTAATGGAATTGGAGCTGTCTGACACTGTGCTTAGGACTCCGCGCAGAGTGTCTTTTAGCGGCTGATAATATTCAGACAGATCGTGAGAAGCAACGGTCACAGGGATGGAGGCCAGATCCATGCTGACCGATTGCAAGTAATCATAGAAGAAAGCATCAGCCACCGCCTGCATATCGTAGTTGAATACGGCAAAAATTGCCCGTTCAGCCTTGGTACGGAAACCCGGTCGGAAGAAGAAATATCTAACAAGATACTTGTGAGTCAGATCTTTGTAGAGGCTGTAACTCCCCAGGTACCATTTGAGTGGAAGGTTGATCTTGTTGTGCACCTTTCCCACTTGCAGGCGTTTTTCAAAGTAATCAACTCCATATTGCCCAGCGGCGGCTTCCTGAAAGATCTGCAGAAAATACCCTGCTTGCGCTTTTTCCAGCCGCTGGCGTAATTGAGGCATCGGAATGTTCTTTCCCTTGGCGTAGGATTCAAAGAACTCCAAAGAGGGCGCAAACGCAAACTGATGGTCGTAGAATTCCTTGGCGATGACATCCGCCACGCGCGCCGCCCAACCGGCAAGCTTCCGTAAAACTTGGACATCTTCCGGGCCGAAGCTCATGAATTCTTTCCTGAGATTTAAGTTCGTGTCATTGATACGGTATTCTTTGGCAAGCTGCTGCATGGGTATTTTTCCTTATATCTTTAGTTAAGCACGGCGAAATTAATCCCGGCTTGCATTTGTATGAAGTAAATTTCTAATGCCTTCCAAAAGCAGATCGTGATCAAGTTTGACTTGATACTCATTGACCCCAGCTTCCATTCCACGTGCGATATTTTCCTCGCTGGCGAGTGAGGTCAGGGCAATGATGGGCAGTTTATTAAAGCGCGGGTCGGCGCGGATCGCACGTGCCAATCCCAGCCCGTCCATGCGCGGCATTTCCACATCGGTAAGCACCAGATTTACCTTGTCGGCATTGGCCTCAAGAAATTCATAGGCCTCCTGACCGTCCACTGCTGTGATGACAACAAATCCATCTGCCTCAAGATAACGCCTTACCCGCCCGCGGAAGAAATCAGAATCCTCCGCCAACAGAATGACGCTACCGCCGCCTGTCGTCGTAGTACGCTGTTCTTCGATCTTTTCAGTTTCCTGAACCCATTCCGGATGAATGGTCTTAACAATTTCAAGAATATCCAGAATAAGAGTGGTCTGATTTTCAATGATCGCCGACCCGAAAATCCCTTGCTGACGCAGGGTCTTCTGATCTATCGTCGCAGTCGTTTCCATTACATCAACGGGCATGGCGGCAAGCAGCCCTACTTCATGACCCATTACATTAAAGATCACCACAACCTTCTCTTGTTCCAGTTGCAGCTCGGCGACCTGCGCGGTATCTTTAAGGGTTACCAAAGGCAGTGAGGCGTTGCGGTATTGCATCGTTCTTCGTCCGCCGGCCCATTCAATTTGTTTGTTCTCAACCTGAAGTACACGCACGACCAGTTCCATGGGTATCGCGCAATGCTCATCAGGCGCGTTCAGGAAAGTAAGCAAGGAATGTCTATCTTTAGACTCCTCGCGAATGGTCTCCGCATTCAAATCCATGGCGCGGCGGCTGCCTGCCATGGAAACAAGACCCGTTTTCACAGCAATTCCTGAAGCATCCAGGATCAGCGCCACGTTGCCATCTCCCAAAATTGTGGCTCCTGCATATTCGCGCAATCCCTTAAAGTGGCGTCCAAGCGGTTTAACCACAATTTCAACGGTATCGTGAAGCTCATCGACAACCAGACCATATTGCATGGCCCCGGTTGTGATGACCACAATATTAAGACTGCTGGACGCATGGAATCGACGATCTGTGCCTGTTCGCTTATATAAGTTACTTGCGAGCACAGCTCTTTCCAGAATTGGCTCGGAACTATCAATTGTGTAACGCGGAGAGCGGCGATCTGCCAATCTGGCGCGCTGGTCAGGTGTAAGAACGCGCGCCTCCGGATCTTCGAGTCTTTTTTCGATGCCCAACACATCACTCAAACGCACCAGGGGAATCAGCGCGCCTCTCAACATTAACACTTCTGAATTTCCAACCACCTCAATCCGTTTCTGGATCTGTTCAGCAGATATATGGATCAGCTCACTGACATGCACCTGCGGAATGGCAAAACGTTCTTCATTCACAGAAAGTAATAAGGAAGGAATGATCGCCAACGTCAAAGGCAAACGGATAATAATATTGGTCCCCTTACCCGGGACAGAATCGATCTCCACCTTGCCGCCCAGCTTATCCAAATTGGTTTTGACCACATCCATCCCCACTCCGCGGCCAGATACATCACTTATCTTGTCAGCTGTCGACAAGCCCGGCAGAAATATGAGCGCGGTCATTTCCTTGGCAGACATGCCCTTCAACTGATCCTGTGAAATCAATCCCTTGGCCAGCGCTGAAGCAGCTACTTTTGCAGGATCAATCCCCTTGCCATCATCATGGATCTCGACCACAACCTGCCCGGCTTCGTGATAGGCTCTCAAATTGATCGTGCCAAACGCCGGCTTGCCCGCACGTATGCGCACTTCAGCGTTCTCGATGCCATGATCAACAGCATTGCGGACCATGTGAGTCATCGGCTCGCTTAAGCCTTCGATGATGGTTTTATCCATCTCCACTTCGCGACCCGAAATATCAAGCCGGATTTCCTTGCCAAGATCTTTTGAAAGATCACGGACCACACGCGGAAATTTATTAAAAATATTACTGACCGGCTGCATCCTCGTCAGCATAATATTTTCCTGAAGCTCAGAGGTCACCAGGTTAATACGCTGGGCACCAATTTGCATGGTGTGCTGATCGCCGCTTGCCATGGCATCCAATAATTGATTACGGCTGAGGACAAGCTCACCGGCTAAATTCATTAAAGATTCGAGAACGCTCACTTCCACCCGTAAAGTAGATTCCATCCCAGCGGAAGAGACTCCAGTATCAGAGACTGCATTCAACACTACTGGCTGGGATACGGACTGTGCTGAATTCACGGCAGATTCAGGAATGCCCGGTTCTGAATGAATAATTTCGGGCGGTCTTTCAAAGCTGACAACCGGCGCGGCAACTGGAAGCGGGTCAACCTGTGGAGAGTAGATCACATGCACCTGGTTGGCCGGCAGATCAAAGATCACATCGGCCATCTGCGGCGGAAGTTCAGTGGAAAACAACACCACGAACGGCAGGCGATCGGACGGTTCGTCATCAAGAGTACCCGCCACTTCCAATTCAAATACAGCTTCAAGGATCGAGCCTGAATTGCTCAATAGATACAATACATCCGATGAACGCTTGCCCTTCCTTTGAATATCATCAATCAAGTCATATTCCAGCAGGTACAAATAATGACGACCATCTTTTGCACGATTGAAATCAAATTCCGGGATATTAATGACAGTCTTCACCCCAGGCGCGGTCACCTTCACAGTTCGTATAAGCGATTCTTTTTCAGCAGGCGCAAGGTTGGCCGACACCATTCCCGCCAATGCGACCAAAATCTCGGTGGTGTCAGCCTGTTCGCTGGTTTGATAATTATTAAGCAGGTCGCGCAGGCGATCAAAAGCCATTAACAAAACATTGATCACATCCGGTGCAGGCGCCATCTCTCCTGAGCGAATCATGTCCAATGCATTTTCTGTGCGATGAGCCAGTTCCTGTATTCTATGTAAATTAAAGAATCCCGCACCGCCCTTAATCGAATGAGCCGCACGAAAGACCTTATTGACCAGGTTATCATCAACATTGTTTCCCGCAGATTCGATCTGCAACAGATCGTTCTCAATATCTGCAAGGTGTTCCCGCGACTCAGCGAGGTATTCCTTTATGAAAGAATCATCCAAATCAAGCATAAGTGTCACATCCTTACCGGTGCTACCCTAATCGAGGGTCACCGGACACGCTAAAGTGTTTATCCAGTCTGAATGCTTTTAATAGTTCGAACAAATCCTGAGATACGTTTTTGATGGCAAGTTTGCCATTCAGGCGCACGAGAGAGTTATGGGTGGCAACCAGCAAACCAATGCCGGTCGAATCGATCACCCGTGTATTGGTCATATCAATGACCAGGTCTCGGACTCCCTCCGCAATCAAATTCTTTAGATCGACGCGGATCAAAGGTGCGCTGGACGCCGTTATATCCCCTTCGGGCTTATAGAATCGGATAATTGGGTCTTGTTGTTCTGGCTGCATCTTTACCTTCCTTTATATTTTCCTGAAATGATTCAAACTCTGATCAGTCATTTATTGAACGGGTTAGGATTACCTGATTACCGATCTCATTGAACTCAACCTGGTCTGCATAAAGCTGGTAAAGTTTCAACCCGCGCCCATCCTCTTTATTATCGGCTACCATATCCTTTTGAAGAGTGCCCCGCCAATTAAAACCAGTTCCTTCATCCCTGACCTTCAACTGCAAAATATTCTCATCGCAAAGTAGTTCAGCATATATTTTTTTGGCAGGATCCATCTGGCTGCCATGAATAATGGCATTATTTAATGCCTCCCGCGCAAGAAGCTCGAGTGAAAAAATATGCCTGGATAAGTTCAACTCCGTCATCCATGCAGAAATGTCCGTGCAAATATGGTCTGCATTTTCCAGGCTGGCATACATGGCCCACGTTTTTATTTGACCTTGGGACATATCTATACTTCCACTCCCAAAAGCAAAAGGTCGTCACCAGGATCTTCATTGGATGTACAAATATCCTGAACAGCCTCTTCCACCATTTCAGCCAAAGGCAGCTTATGTCGGGAAACGAGCGCTTCTACCAGATGACTCATCCCTTCCTTACGTGAAACGACGTTCCCATGATAATTTTCGATCAAACCGTCGCTAAAGAAAAACAAGCGATCTCCTTTAGCCACTTTAACTTCCACGCTTTCAAAGTAAGGGGCCTCGAATGCACCAAGCAGGTCGCCCTTGGCAGAAATTAAATTAGCAGCCCCATTTACGTCCAGATGCAATAAAGGCGGATGCCCTGCGTCAACCACGGTAAGCCGTTCAGAACGACGATTCAATCTCACACAACAAGCGCTTATCAACACACCTTCATTCAAGACCGGCTGGAGAACGCTATTGAGTAATGTCATAATTTCCGAAGGTGTATAAAGAGAATTAAAGTTTTGGCGCAATAACACTTTCAGGGCAGATGTAACAAAGGCAGCCCCTAGATCATGTCCGCAAATGTCTGCACTAAAGAATCCATCAATGCCGTCTCCCAATGGAACGACATCATAAAAATCCCCACCGGCCGCATGCAGCGGCCGGTAATACACTGCAAAATGCGCGTCCGGTATTTCTTCAGGTTGGACCAAAATCGCCTGTTGCGCGCTCGTTAATTGAGATAGTTGGTACTTTTGCTGTTCGATCAAGGCCTTGAAAGCCTGGCGAATACGTAGATGAATTCGCAGCCGCGCAAGTACTTCCTCGGTTTCGAAAGGTTTGGTAATGTAATCCACGCCGCCACCATTCAACCCCGAAATACGGCTGCTCTTATCATTCGCACTTGACAGGAAAATAACCGGGATCGAAGTCGTGAGCGAATCCATCTTTATCTTCGCGCAGGTTTCAAAACCATTTTCGCCCGGCATTAATACATCCAATAGAATGATATCCGGCTGGAACTCCCTTGCCCGCTGAATCCCTTCCGAACCATCAGAGGCGGCAATCGTATGATAGCCTTCCTTTTTAAGGATGGATGACAACATCAGCCGGTCAATCGGCGAGTCATCAATTACCAGGACTTGATATGTTTCTCTATCCATTTTTTAGCTGATCAGGCCAAACGAGCGGATCAGTTCCAGGAGTTTGCTTCGATCGATCGGCTTGACAAGATACCCATCGCAAAATTCATTGACGGCTTTGATCTTATTATCAATATCACTCAATGCCGTGGTCATGATGATCTTGACACCATCTCCAAGCATAATTCCCCTATTTTCTTCAATGGTTCTGATTTCTTTTAGTGCGGTCTGCCCATCCATTTCCGGCATCATAATATCGAGACAAACCAATTGATAAGGTTCGCTGGAGTTGATTGCAATCGAAAAGGCGGTAATCGCTTCCTTTCCATTGATCGCCACATGGCTCTCTCCATGAGGCAGCAAAAAGTTTTGCATCAATAATCTACTGGCGAAGTCATCTTCCACGATTAAACTTTTCATTGTATTTCTCCTTTATTTATAGTCGATCAAAAGTCCTGTCTTTTTGATCGCTTCTTCAAACAATACGAATTCTGATACGATAGACGGCAACAAGGCAGTCACCCCATCCAGATTCCCTTTCTCTGCCATCACCTCGACTCCATGAGCGGCCTGCCGCAAAGATTCCGCTGCAAGATTGGCAGAGGCTCCGCGAATACTGTGTGCTTTTATCCTTGCGCCAGCCAAATTATTATCAGCAATTTCAAATTTCAATCCATCTATTTGCTTCGGTATATCTTCAAGAAAAGCACTGACAATCATCTTTTCAAGATCCTTGTCATCCATTAAACGTCTTAAAAGTTCAGATTCGTTAAAAATCTTTTTATTGCCATCCAACTCAGCGCTCTTATCTTGTTTACCTGGTACCTGTAATTGGGCTGGCGTGTTTTCGTTTTGTTGGCCGATGGCCTCAAATTGTGGTTTGTTTTTCTCAAAAGAGGATTTAAACCAATACTCGAGTTTCTCAGCCAGTTCCACAGGTTTTACTGGTTTGGTCAAATAGTCATCCATGCTGGCAGCCAGACAGCGCTCGCGGTCTCCTTTCATGGCATGGGCAGTCATCGCAATAATTGGGATTTTTGGATTGAGCACAGATGAACCAGCAGCCCGGATCTCCGCAGTTGCGGTAAGGCCATCCATTTCAGGCATCTGACAATCCATCAATACCAGGTCATATGGAACGTTTTTTAACGCTCGCAAGGCTTCAATGCCATTTGCAGCAACATCAATGGGGTATCCCAGTTTTTTTATTATAGAGAGTGCAACTTTCTGGTTGATCAGATTATCCTCAACAAGCAGAATGTGAAAGTGGCATTTCTCTGCACCAGCTTGAGGCTGTGAAAATCCCTTTTGATCAACCAAGATTGGCATTTCAGCGGTCGGTCTTTGCTGTGGTTTTCCAATCCTCTGCTCAATTTCATTTGTAGAACTTTGTTGATCCAATTTTTCAAATACAACCGTGAACCAAAAGGTAGATCCTTCTCCATCCATGCTATCAACACCGATCTGACCGCCCATCAATTCAACCAATTGTTTTGATATTGCCAACCCCAATCCGGTCCCACCATACTTGCGCGTTGTAGAGTTGTCTACCTGGGTAAAGGGAGTAAATAAACTTTTGATCCTTTCCGAATTAATCCCGATGCCATTATCTTTGATCGAAAAGTGCAGGGTGACGTTATTCTCAGCTTCCCCGGCCTGACAGACATGAATTGATATGATCCCCCGGGTTGTGAATTTGACCGCATTCCCAGTGAGGTTAATTAATATCTGACGCAGCCGTCCCGGATCACCCCGTAGGCGCATCGCTGTTTCAGAGTCGATCACTAGATCGAGATTCAATCCTTTTGCCCGCGCCTGCGTCGAAAGGATGGCGATCGTATCTTCCACAATTTCCTTGAGATCGAAATCAAGCTTTTCCAATTCAAGTTTACGTGATTCAATTTTTGAAAAATCAAGAATATCGTTAATGATCCCCAACAAAGACTCTGCACTTGAGCGAACTAAACTTGCATATTGCAACTGTTCTGACGACAGGTTCGTCTCCAGCAATAATCCCATCATCCCCAGAACGCCATTCATGGGCGTACGGATCTCGTGACTCATATTGGCAAGAAAATTACTTTTAGCGATGTTTGCCGTTTCCGCCTGTTCCGCCAATGCATTGGCGCGAATGATCAAACCTTCCAGCCGGCGATTGGTTTGCAGGAGTTCAGCTTCGGCCCGCTTTTGCTCTGTGATATTTATGATCGAGACAATGACTTTGGATAGGTCACTTTCATATCCAGATATGACCGCCCAATTCAAATTGACAGTGATCAGTCGGCCATCGAGAGTACGGGCGACCATTTCGATTTCAAAACGCAGCGCGCCTGAAGCAATCTGAACCAATTCGTAACGGAAAAACTCATTTCCTGCTTCCGGCAGACTGGATGCCAGGCTCTTTACAAGGGCTTCCTTGCTATCAGCTCCGTATAATGACAGTGTAGCCTTATTGACATCCAACACTCGAACCAGACCAATACACTCAGCCACAATTTCGGGATGTTCGCCAAGATACGCATTGAAGTCGGCGACTCCTTCAGCATGGAGGTCGTCCAACCGTAGTTTGACCGCCGAGAAATCCTCCTCCCATAGGGATATGGGGGAATCATCGAACAAACTTCGGAAACGGGTTTCACTCTCACGCAATTCTTTCTCTGCGAGTTTGTGTTCGGTCAGGTCAGTAATGACCATGATTGAGCCATCGAATAACCCATCTATTTCAGATTTCCGCGGCACGCTGCTGATCAAAACCTGAGCGATACTACCATCAGCGCGTACCAAACGAGATTCGAATGTTGAGAATCTACCGGACTGAAGTTGTTTTCCCTGTTCATTCAAAATCTCGTGGTCTTCAGGCAGGCTAACATCAAGCGGGGATTTTCCAAGCAGTTCAGACGGTTCATAACCAGACAAGCGCGCATAGGCCGGATTAACAAATTCAAATCTTCCATCCGCATCTGTGACAGTAAGCCCCTGTCCCATGATATTAAGAATCTGAGTGGCATAATCATGCTCTGCCTTTAATTCACCGGCTATTTTTTTTCTTTCAGAGCTCGCGACTTGCGATCGAAAACGAAAAAAAATAAAACCCAGATAGAAAAGAGATAAGAAGAGCGTGATCAGAATTGGTTCGCGTTGAGCAGTTGAAATTTTTTCACGCCAAATGGCCGCCGGAATATCAACACCGAATACTCCCAAAACATCGCCATGAATCGGTTCTTTTATCGGCACAAACGCAGATATCCAGATACCCCGCCCGTCTTGAGAAGGGCCTTCTGTGATCGGAATTCCATCCATAAATATTTGATGCATTTGCGGACTCGCCTCACTGTAAACCTGCCCCGGCGGCGAATAATCACTGTCAGCATCTGAAGTAGAATCGGCAAAAAAGACAATTTGATCTTCAGATTTCCCCAACAGATAAAAGTAAACCGCCTCCAGATCAATATTTCCAAAATCCATCAGGTGTCTTTTGACATCCTGATAGCTGGGATTACGCAGGTCTTCGAGCGTCCCGCTTAGTTGTTTTATCTCCTCTTCCGCAATACCCGCCGCCGCAATTTCAGCAATTTCGATGTATTTATTTCGTTCAATGAGATCTGCCTGCCTGCCGATCGAGATTGTGGAATACCACCCTAGCAACAAAATTACTGCCAAACCCGCCAATGCGAGCCGGATGTGAGAAATGACTATTTTTCGCTCAGTTAGCTTCTTTAAGCCACGCCCCGAATCCTGGTTGAACTGCATCAAAAGTTTATTCCTCTGTCAATGGTTCAGAAGGGATACATGCAAAAAACGATCAAACTACTTACAGAATGATCCATTTGACACCCTACGGACAGAACTCAAGCACGAATCTCTCTGAAATTGGATCTATTCGTGTGATTTCCTCGACAATTTATTCAATTTTGCGTAAGCCTTAAATTACTGATTTGAAACGGGTCTAATTTACAGAGATGGTATCAGAACAATAGAGTGAACTGGATAAATACAGAGTTAATAAAAAATAAATATTATGTGAATTATTTAAGCGAAAAAAGCCAATGACGACAGTCACTGGCTTTTTTCGCTTCTATGGGAACCTTGCCAAGCTAAGATTTCTTCGAAATCAGACGCGGATTAACTGCTTGCCCCGCTATAGCGTTTGAGTCCCATTTTCCATATGTTGGTTGCGGTCCAAAAACCAACAACACTGATCGCAATAAACAAAAGGATCTGCCCCGAAGCCAGGTCTCCCCTTAATGCCTGAAGAGGAATGGTCGTTGCCACAGCAATGGGAATGATAAATGTCACGATAATTCGCAGCCATGCGGGGTAAACTGTGGCCGGATAACGTCCTGAATCGAGCAGAGCTTGCAAGATGGTAACGTTATTATCAAATTTTGTGAACCAGAATGTCATCGCGATCAATATGATCCACAAGCTGTAGATGATGATCATGCCCGTAACAGTCAAAAGGATAAAGGTCAACAGGCTGAATGGAGTGATGATATCTCCAGCCATGTTAATCCCGACCACGATCAAGATCACAGCCAACACCAGATCCCAGATGCGCCAGACGGTGATGCGAGAAAAGGTCACGAGGAACATACTATTAACAGGCTGCAGGATGGTGTAATCCATCGAGCCGTCACGGATACTCTGGTTAAATTTTTCAGTATTAGGCCATATCAGCGCGATCATCAACGTATTGACGAGACGGAAGACACCCAAAAGTGCGATCAACTCTCCCAGCCCCCAGCCGCCGAGAGTTGAGGTATTGCTAAAGATAATATTGAGGCTGAGCAATTCCCAGCCGAGCCACATCAAGTTGAGCAGGATATTGACGACCGTATCTGCACGATACGCAAGCGACATTTGAATATTAACTTTGAGAAATGAAGAGAGCAGTTTCAAGGTATGCATGGATCATGCTCCAACCGCAGAATAGCGCTTCACACCATTACGCCAAACCAAATAAAATAAAAGCCCAGAAATCCCAAGCCATATCAACGACATCACATACCCTTGAGCGATCTGTTGCGCAGATAACTTTCCCAGGATTAACTGGATTGGAAAATAGATAAGAAGTTGAAACGGAAGATATTGCGCGATATCTTGAACAACTTTCGGCATGAGCGTCAGCGGAACAAATTGACCCGAGAACAACAGGATCAGTGCGAAATAAAATTCATGGATTGAATATACGCGCGTCGTCCAAAAGGCAAGAGAGGTTATGGAGGCAGACAATAAATAACCAATGAAGAATGCCAGTATCATAGCTGGGAGTGCAAGAAGAATGTTTCTGAGCATCATGCTGCTGAAATCAGGTTTATAGAGAAAATATAAAATAATCCAGATGGGCGTCAACCCCATCATAGTCAGAGCCTTGAAAGCGATATTATTGACCAATCCATTTGTCAACATGGGATGGATCGGGCGCACCAATTCTCCTGACAGGGTACCATCTTGAATTTTGTAGCCAAAAGTATGGATGACAATATTACTGGTGACCTGATCACAGATTAACAAGACCATATAATATGTAATGAAATCATTGGCCGTAAAACCGTTCACACTGCCTTTTTGATTGGCAATGCTTGTCCACACAGCAAGGTAAATGATGGGGGAAACCAGCCAGTAAAGCAGATACATCAACAGATTGGCGCGGTACTGCCACTGCTCGGCCCAATTCACCTGCCAGAGTCGCTTAATGATAAGAAACATGGGTACTCCTTTTTAGTCAGTCGGCGAGTCGCCTGACTCTGAGCGCAAAAGTTAGCTCCTGCGTTCAAAGTCAATTACTGATTAAACGCTTGCTCAATAATATCTTCAATGGGCGGGTCAGTGATAGTAATATCGTGAATGGGGAGATCGGCCAATAATCTGGAAGTGATACGGGTGACATCCTCTGCCTTAACCTGAATGTATTTTTTATCCGCATCCTCTTCGTTTTGGACCTGGGTTCCGTATCCGCTTAAATCATGAGAGTCCGCATCTGCAAGCATGACACCAATTAACTTGAACGGTGCGATCTTGCGCGAAAGATCATTGATGCCGCCATCGTACTTAAGCCGTCCCTGATGAATGATAATAATGCGCTCGCACAAAGCGGTTACATCGGCCATGTAATGACTAGTAAGCAGGATCGTCGCACCTGTGCGTTTGTTGTACTCCCGTAAAAACTCACGGATACGCACCTGCCCGGTGATGTCCAATCCGATGGTGGGCTCATCGAGGAACAAAACTTTTGGACGATGGAGCAACCCCGCCGCGATCTCGCACTTCATGCGCTCGCCAAGGGAAAGATTGCGCACCGGTTTTTTTATCAAGGGCTCAAGCTCAAGCAGTTCGTCGAGTTCCTTATATGTCTGTTTATATTCATCATCCGGAATCCGGTAAATAGCCTGATTGAGTAAAAACGAATCCGCAGCAGGAATATCCCATGACAGGCGATTGCGCTGCCCCATGACCAGAGTCATGGAGCGCAGGTAGTTTGGATTCAGTTCCCAGGGAATGAAGCCAAGGACGCTGGCTTTTCCACCGGAGGGATGCAGCAATCCAGAAAGCATTTTCAGCGTGGTGGTTTTTCCCGCCCCATTCGGTCCCAGAAATCCAACGATCTCACCCTGTGCGATCGTAAAATTGACATGCTGCACAGCCTTGACATCCTTATACTTGCGTTTGAAGAAACTACGAACAGCCGCGCTGAACCCTGCTTCACGCTCTGGCACTTGATAATTTTTGCTCAATTGTTCAACAGTAATGGTATTTAATGGCATAAAACTCTCCTGTGGAGGAAAAATTATATCATTGATAGAACAAAAGTGCTAACAGAAATCCATTAATTTTCAGATGGAACTTATTTTAGCGGGCAGCGTCAAATAGAGTGAAACTAACCCTGGAGAATAATAATGAAAAAAATAACCCTACTCGTAATAGCTTTATTCATACTTGCTGCTTGTGCAGGCTCAAACTCAACGATCACCGGCGACTGGAAATTAATATCCTACGGTAATCCATCCAACCCGACCGCCGCGATATCCAATATTGACACAAATATAAAATTCGACTCAAAAGGCAATATGAGTGGAAACGTCGGTTGTAACGGATTCGGCGGAACATATGAACAGAAAGGAGACACACTCTCCTTCAGTGCGATCATGTCCACCATGATGTTCTGCGATGAAACCATGCTGCAGGAACAGGGAGTACTGAGCGTTTTTTCGGATGGCGTCACACTTCAAATTCAATTAAGCAGCGATACCTTGACAATCACATCCGCTGACGGGGCATCCGTCGTACACCTTGCGCGCAAATGATTATCACGGTTATTTATTTGACAACAAAAAACTGGCTCGAAATCGAGCCAGTTTTTTGTTGTCAATCTTATTCTTCTTTTCGCAAGGCTGGAAAAAGCAACACTTCGCGGATGGAATGTTTATTCGTCAATAGCATCGCGAGGCGGTCAACACCCATGCCGAATCCACCATTGGGCGGCATCCCGTAGCGCATGGCACGCAGATAATCTTCATCCATCGGGTGCTTTTCTTCTTCATCATCCGTGTAATCGCGCCCCATTTCCAAAAAGCGCTGTTCCTGATCTAGCGGATCATTCAATTCGGTAAAGGCATTACACAATTCAAAGCCGGCCACGTAGCCTTCGAAGCGCTCCACGGTGAGAGGGTCACCCGGCATGGATTTTGCCAGCGGAGAAATATCACGCGGATAGTTATAAAGGAAAGTTGGCTGAATGAGTGTTGGTTCAAGGAACTCGCCCAGCAGAAAATCAATCATCTTTCCACGTGTAGATTTGGGGTCGGGAGATTTGTTTCCATGTTTGGCTCGAATGGCTTTGAGCAGGTCTTCAGCGGTTTTGTGCTCGGCAATATCAATGCCGCTGACTTCCAAGATACCTGCTCGCATTTCCACGCGCTTCCAGGGCGGTTTGAATTCCAGTTCGTGTTCGCCGAATGTAATTTTTGTGGAACCTGCCACCTTTTCAGCGGCATAAGCAACCATTTGCTCGGTCAACTCCATAACCTGCAAATAATCGGCATAAGCCCAGTAAAATTCAAGTTGAGTAAATTCAGGGTTGTGTTTAAATGAGACGCCTTCATTACGAAAGTCTCGTCCAATCTCATAAACACGTTCCATATTGCCAACAAGCAAACGCTTGAGATATAACTCGAACGAGATGCGCAAATACATATCCTGGTCAAGCTCGTTATGATGAGTCACGAACGGACGCGCCGCCGCGCCGCCATATAACGGCTGCAGGATCGGCGTTTCAACTTCAAGGAAATCGTGCTCATCAAGAAACGTTCGCAGGGCTTTGATCAGCGTGGCGCGTTTACGGAACGTCTCGCGCACATCAGGGTTTACTGCCAGGTCGGCATAGCGCTGCCGCGCGCGGATCTCAGCCGACTCAAGCGCAGCATATCGGACAACTGTGCCGTCTTCCTGGGTCACATCCTTATCGGCAGGCAAAGGCGTCACCGATTTGGCGAGCAGCTTGAAGTCATGAACATGAAGCGTGATCTCTCCCGTTTTGGTACGGAACATAACCCCGGACGCCTGAATAAAATCACCAAGATCGAGCATCTTATTGAAGAAATCCACACGATCCTTGCCCAATTCATTAACGCGGAAAAACAATTGAATCTTGCCGTCACGGTCTTCAATGTGTGCGAAGGACACCTTACCCATGGCACGACTGGCACGAATACGCCCCGCAAGCGTTGCCGTCACTTCTGGAGTCGAATCAGGCGTAGCAGCGGCTGCTTCAGCAGATTCATACTCAGCGATAATCTGTGCACTGGTATGAGTGCGTTCAGCACGCGTGGGATAGGGATCAAACCCCTCGGCGCGTAGCTCTTCAATTTTTTGCAGACGGATCTTTTCTAGCGTGGTGTATTCTGACATGGGACTCTTCCTGTTTTTGATTAAAAAAAGCCCCGCGTTGTATGGACGCGGGGCAAAATGGTCGCGCCTTATTTATTTAGCCGACTTTGGTGATCTTCACATTGTAAGTACCGCCGGGCGTCTCAACTTTGACAGTATCGCCCAACTTGTGCCCCAGAATAGCCTTGCCGATCGGAGACTCATTTGAAATTTTGCCCTCGCGAGGATTGGCTTCCGCCGCGCCAACAATTACAAACGATTCAGGCTCGAAATTACCCTCTTTAATGGTTACTTTGGTACCAACCTGAATCGCATCATTCTTTTTTGGTTTGCCATTGTCTTCGATAATCTTTGCTGTGGCAAGCAAAATATCAAGTTCCTGAATACGTCCCTCAACAAAAGCCTGTTCGTTCTTTGCAGCTTCGTATTCGGCATTCTCGATCAATTCCCCACCCTCCATGGCCTCGTGCAGACGATTAGCCACTTCCAGCCGTTTGGCGGTGCGTAAATGATCCAGTTCCTCTTGAAGCTTTTGAAAACCCTCTTTAGTAAGGAAATTGGTTGTCATATTATTATCCTGCTAAATAGAATTTTGCATCTCCAAACTAGAGATGCAAGTGATTAAAAAGTTTCCGGTGGTAACACCCGGAAAAGTGGCGCTAATATAACACGATTCAAAATGAGATACAAGCCCCAAAAACTCTGGAGCTCTGACAACTCACAAATATCTATTCATTTGCCCATAAACGCAAACCGCCTTTTTCAGCCCAGTAGGATTTGATCTGCTCGCGCATGGCATCCTGGCTGTCAAACAGGGAACTTATTTGGGATTGATAAGCGGAAATCGCATCCTGCCAGCGCTTGAGACCCGTTTCGGTTATTTTATGATTATTTTCGATCATTCCAGCAGTTTTTAGGCTTAATTCCTCGGGTGAATTAAATAGATAGGGAATATCCACATCAAAGAGAACAGGCACTTTGAGTAAATCTACTGCACGGCGCACAAGGATATGGTCAACGTGCGAGCCAAGCCCAAGCTGGCAAACCAGTTGATCGGCTGGGTTTAGGCGGGCGGAAATGGATTCTGCTATTTGAGCCGGCAAATCCTTATCGTCAGCGTGTGGAGGCACAAAAATTTGAGAATAAAGCCAATCTCCGTTGCCACCGCGTCTATATATACAATCCAGGAAATCAAAATAAACTGTTTTGGCGCCAACGATTTTAGCGGCATTCCGATCTTCCTCGCGGCGAGCCCCTACCACCTCCGCTGCAGACGCTATTCCCCACTGATGGTGAAGGAGCTGGGCAAAAGGCGAAAGATCTTCTGTGGATGGAAAACCGCACATAAAAGTCCAAATCTCCACATCCAAACCCGCGTGAACCTGTTCGTAGATAAGGCCGCCTGCGGAAAGTACAGCGTCATCAAGGTGAGGTGAAATATAGATCCAGCGCATGAGTATTTTTACCACAAAGTAGTAATGAAAAACATTGTGGTTTGATGTAAACTATTGACATGCAGGAACGCAGAACAGAACCACGCAAAACTTTGATCTCTTATACACAGGTATTTGACCTGTATGGCGGCTATCTGATTGGTTATCTCGCTGATTTACATTTAAAAGGTGCAATGGTGATCGGAAGCAAGGCTGTAACAATCAACTTTGAAGTAACGCTTGCAATCGAACTGCCTGACCTACCCAAAGTAAAAGCTGCCAGAATGACCGTTCCAGCCCGCGTAGTATGGTGCCAAAAGGATATCAGCCCTGATTTTTTTAATATTGGATTTGAATTCAAAGCACTTCCAGACGAACAAAAGAAGGTTATTCAGGCGATCATGGACAATTATGAGTTCCGCCGCGATATGCCGAGCTATCCCTCCAAACCGCCATCTGCAACACGAAAATAAACTTCCGTGCATATACTCTTTCCTCAAGCTGACGGTCATACCGCCCATTTTCTGTACTGACAACACACGCGCATGACTGGTATTCCTCTCATCCCACCAAACCTCTGATGACATCAAAAGCACGCACCCTACACTTCACCTCCCCTAAAAAAATTGAAGTCCGCGAAGCAGCACTACCCTCTTTAAGAGAGGATGATGTCCTGGTTGAGACTACGCGTTCGGTTATCAGCGCTGGAACAGAGATGCTGGTCTACCGCGGACAATTTCCCAATATCACGGATAAGCACGATGGCGTCAGCAGTGAAATGAATTATCCGCTGGCATATGGGTATGCGTGCGTGGGACGGGTAGTTGAAATTGGCAAGGCGGTTAATGGAAAATGGCTGGGTAAGCTTGTTTTTGCTTTTCATCCGCATTCTTCTTCATTCATCATTCATCCATCAACCTTAATTCCAATTCCTGAATCCTTATCTGATGAAAATGCTTGTTTTCTACCGAATATGGAAACAGCTGTTAACCTGGTACAAGACGGCGCTCCGATATTAGGCGAAAGAGTGCTTATATTTGGTCAGGGAGTTGTGGGATTATTAACCACTTCATTGTTAAGCGAATTTCCACTTGAAAAATTAGCAACAGCGGATCTTTACAAATTACGCCGAAATGCATCCTCTGAAATCAGCGGTGTGACCTCCTTTGATTCCAACATTCTTGATTTCAAAAGCGAGCCAAATGTCTATACGCATGAAAAATTTGACCTGACTTTTGAACTCAGCGGCTCACCTGCAGCGCTAAATGACGCCATTGAATTAACCACTTTCAGCGGACGAATCATCGTTGGCTCATGGTATGGGGAAAAACGTGCTGAGATCGACCTAGGCGGCACATTCCACCGCTCACGCATCAGATTGATCTCCTCACAGGTCAGTACAATTTCACCAGAATTATCAGGCAGATGGGACAAAACGCGGCGCTTTGATGTTGCCTGGAAAGCCTTGGAAAGAATCAAGCCTGAAAAATGGATCACGCACCGTTTTCCAATTGAAGAAGCCGATCAAGCATATCAACTGCTGGATGAAAACCCGCAAGAGACGCTACAGGTTATTTTTGAATATGGAAAATCATAATCAAACAAGCTCAACTGAAAAAGGGAAAAAATACCTGGTTGTGGTTTTTCTCGGCATTTTCCCTATAATTTCGGGTGTGCTTGATATGTTGATTTCTCTTAATATGATCGAATACGTTGACACCCGTCCAAGCCGAATAGCAATTTTCAACGACCCTCATACTTGGAAAGTCTTCGCACTGGGCGCAACCTTATTGTTTTTTGGGATCGCGAACATTCTTCCACCCAGGATGAAATTTCTTGGCAGGCTTAACACCTGCTTGTTATTTCTTTCCTTCGTCGCGGTTGTTATCGGCGTAATTCTCCAAAAAATCAATTTGCCATGAAATTTCATTACGCCACACTCGAAACCTGTCACACTGCCCAGGGTGTTGTTCTGGTCATTGACGTTTTACGCGCCTTCTCCAATGCTGCTTATGCTTTTTCCCGCGGAGCAAAACAAATTATGCTGGTCAGCAGCGTGGAAGAAGCTCTCACATTGAAAACCAAGACCCCAAATTCAAAAGCCATGGGAGAAGTTGGCGGACTTCCGCCAGCAGGTTTTGAATATGGCAATTCACCTACTCAGATTTTCAACGAAAACCTAACTGGCCTAACCCTCATCCAACGGACGGGTGCAGGAACTCAAGGTGTGGTCCGCTGTGCGAATGCGGATATAATGCTCGCAGCCAGCCTTGTGGTGGCGAGCGCAACTGTCAATTATATTTTGATGATCGCTCCTCCCGAATTAACTTTTGTAATCACAGGCGGCTACAACAACGACGAAGATCTGTCCTGCGCTGAATATTTGGAAAAATTACTCACAGGTCAAAATCCAGAAAAAGCGCCCATTGTAAAACGCGTTTACGATTCAAGGGATGCCGTCCAGCACCTCGACCCAAATCAGCCTGAATTCCCCGAATCAGATCTGGATTACTGCACCCGCATCAGTAACTTTGATTTTGCCATGCCGATCACGAGAAAAAATAATATACTCACCATGCAGGCAGTCAAGCCATAGCCATTGACCCTGACACTTAAAAATGGAGCACGCCATCATGTACACCCTTGCTGTCCGCCGCGAATTTATAGCACGCCATTTTTTAATTGGCGGAGATTGGGGACCAGAGAACTTCCCCAACTCACATCATTACATACTTGAACTACAACTCAAGGGAGCAGAACTTGATCAACACGGTTACCTTGTGGATATCGTTGATGTGGAAAAGCATCTTGATGAGGTTGTTTGTCACTACAACGAACAAATGTTGAATGACAGACCTGAATTCGCGGGTTTAAATCCATCAATTGAGCACTTCTCACGCATCCTGGCAACGACCTTGAATGAACGCATCAACGCTAAGAACATATCCAAGCTAAAAGTGGTTCTTTGGGAACATGAAAACGCGTGGGCGGCCTTCAGCGTTAACCGCGCATGAAAATCGGCTTCATCATTTACGGTTCGATCAACACCCTCAGCGGCGGATATATGTACGACCGCAAATTGGTGGAATATTTACAGGTACAGGGCGACACCGTCGAGATCATCAGTCTCCCCTGGCGGTATTATGGTGCGCACCTTGCCGACAATCTCTCTTTTCGATTACCATCAAACTTTGATATTTTTATTCAGGATGAACTCAATCACCCATCTCTGATCAACGCAAATAGCGGCAGACACCCCTGCCCCATCATCAGCCTCGTACATCACTTAAGGTGTTCTGAACTCAGGCCCAAGTGGCAAAATGATCTGTACCGTATCGTTGAAAAAAAATACCTGCAAAGTGTTGATGGATATATTTTTAATTCCAAAACAACAATGGGGGTGGTTGATGGATTAATAAATCACGGCAAACCATCTATGGTGGCCTACCCGCCAACAGACAGATTTGGTGATGCAATCTCGGAAAAAGAAATAGAAACACGCGCTCAGAGCGAACCACTAAAAATTATTTTTCTCGGAAACATTATCGGGCGCAAGGGATTATTCACACTGCTTCAGGCCGTCAACAACCAAAAATCAAAGGTTGTAGTAAATATTGTCGGCTCGCTGACCTCTGAACCTGCCTACACAAAAAAGATTCAATCCTTCATCTCTGAAAACAATCTTTCCTCGTCAATATATCTTCATGGTCCGCTCGACAATGAACCTCTTATACAGAAGTTAAAACAAGCGCATATGTTGATCGTTCCATCCTCTTATGAAGGATTTGGCATCGTTTATCTCGAAGGGATGGGATTCGGCCTACCTGCCATCGGTACGACAGCAGGCGCGGCAGGCGAGATCATTGAAGACGGGAAAACTGGATACCTGATCAAACCAAACGATCACCAATCACTTGCAACTCACATCTCCCAGCTTGCATCAGATCGGAATCTGCTCACAAAGATATCCATCAACGCCAGAAATCGTTACACGCAACAGCCTTCATGGAGTAAGACAGCTGGGGAAATCCGGAAATTCCTCCAAAGCATGCTATGAAAAGAATTTTCGGAATCCTGTTGATCGTCATCTCCGCAGCATCCTTTGGGACACTCGCCATTTTTGGACGCTATGTTTACGACGATGGGATGAATATATACACTGTCCTCCTTTTGCGGTTTGGGATATCCGCCTCTTTCATGACCGTGATCCTGCTTCTGCGAAAGGAGCATTTCCCGCGCGGAAAGATCCTTGGACAGCTTGTCGGCATGGGTGCATTAGGATATGTCGGTCAATCCTTTATGTATCTGACCGCCATCAACTATGCATCCGCTGGATTGGTGGCGCTACTTCTATATTTGTATCCATTTTTTGTTGCCATCCTTGCGACCATATTTTTGCGCGAAAAGATCACCAGGGTAAAAATCCTTGCTCTGATCCTCGCCCTGACAGGAACGGCACTGACCGTCGGTCCTGTCAGCGGACAGCTAATAGGTGTGCTGATGGCGATCACAGCCGCATTAATCTATTCAATTTACATCATTGTCGGCACAAATGTAATGAAGCATGTCACGGCAGTCCAATCGTCGACCGTTATCTTCGCTTCAGCTGGCGCAGTGTACGGACTATTGACCCTCATCAACGGTGTCCAATTCCCCGCTAGCAGTTCAGGCTGGCTGGCCATGCTGGGTATCATCATTATCTCCACCATCATCCCCGTGGTCACATTTTTAGCGGGACTTGAACGGATCGGCCCCACCAACGCGGCAATGCTATCGACGCTGGAACCAGTTGTCACAGTGCTGCTTGCCGCCTGGCTGTTTGGCGAAAAACTATTGCCAATCGTTATGCTGGGCGGCGGGATAATTCTTGTCGCGGTGGTTTTGTTGACAAAGGCTGAGATGAGTCTACAAAAGGGTGCTTCATCACACCTTGCCTAATTTAAGGTCAGGCGCAACGCATTTCAGACAATTTTCAGTGCTATAATCTCTCTACAACCAAATTATCGAGTCCCTGATTTTAAAATCCGCTGACTCACTAGATCAGCAGTCCGCGTTGTTTTTATTTGAGCATTCGCTCACTTTCCCAACATTGATAGACTTCTGAAGAAAAGGAATATTTTGAACTTCGAACAATTCAGTCTCGATTCCCGCCTGATGCAGGGAATCAAAAAGGCGGGCTATGAAAAAGCCACGCCCATTCAGGAAGCCGCCATTCCAGCTGCCATCCGCGGGCGTGACATCATCGGTACCGCACAAACAGGCACAGGCAAGACCGCCGCGTTCGTCCTTCCTATTTTGAACAAACTACTTGAAGGTCCGCGCCATGTTTCGCGCGCGTTAATTGTCACCCCCACACGCGAACTGGCTGAACAGATCCACGATGTTGTGAAGGAACTGTCAGCTGGGACCAAGCTCCGCAGCGCAACCATTTACGGCGGCGTCGGACCCGCACCCCAGGTCAAGGCACTGCGTGAAGGCGCAGAGATCCTGATCGTCTGCCCGGGTCGTTTTCTAGACCTCGTCAACCAGGGTCAAGCTCGTTTGGATAAAATCGAAATCCTCGTACTCGATGAAGCTGACCGCATGTTTGATATGGGTTTCCTACCCGATGTAAAGCGCATCATCAAAGTTCTACCGACCACCCGACAGACCATGTTGTTCTCGGCGACCTTCCCAGGCGAAGTTGAATTCCTTGCGACTAGCACGCTCAAGAATCCACAAAAGATCGCGATGGGTATCAGTCGCCCGGCCCATACCGTGACGCACGCGCTCTATCCCGTGCCATCGCACTTGAAGTCACAATTACTATTAGCGCTACTAAAGAAAACAGACACCAACTCTGTATTGATCTTTGCGCGCACAAAATATCGCGCGCAAAAAGTAGCGCAGCAAATTGAACGCGCCGGACACAAAGTTACCAGCTTACATGGTGACCGCTCACAGGGACAACGACAATCTGCGCTCAAGGGTTTTAAAGATGGAACGCATCAGATCATGGTCGCGACCGATATTGCCGCGCGCGGTTTGGATGTTGAGAGTATTTCACACGTGATCAATTACGATATGCCTGACACCGCAGATGCATACATTCATCGCATCGGACGCACGGGCCGCGCGCAACGTACAGGTGATGCGTTCACATTAGTCACGCACGAAGATAACGACATGATCCGAATTTTGGAACGCATCATGGGAAGTCCGCTTAAGCGAGAGACGCTGGAAGACTTCGACTATACGGCCCCCGCCCCGCCAAAAACAGATTCCGGTGCAAGAGGCAGGGGCGCACCCCGGGAAGACTCGCGTCGCCCGCCGCGCCCCGCTCCCACGCCAAAGAGTTATGGCAGGAATCGACTCGCGCCACGAAAAACCAGATAAGTTTTAGACTAGAAAGATAGAAATCCGTCTCATCAGAGGCGGGTTTTATTTTTGAAACGTTTGAGATATTTTCCCGTATAATGAGTACGAATTAATTATGATCTACACATTTGAAATCGAAGGCTTGGTCGTACAAACAGGCGACATTATCTGCACCAGTAACGGGAAACCCGACATCCTACCGGGCGAATTCTGGCGTCTGGTGGGTCGCCTTGTTCCAGGTGATGTAGACCATGTAATGATGTATGTTGGTCCAGAGGGACGCTGTGTCGAAGCTGGTTCACGCGGAGTAATTACATTCGATGTGCCTGATTCAATATGGGATGCCGAACGCATGGCCCGTCAACGCGGATTATTGTTTGACACTTTTTACGGCATCGCCTCCCCGCTAGAGGGACAAGGTCTCACGGAAAACGAGGAAGCTGAAATGCGTACGACAGTCGCAAGTTATTGTCTTGCACAAGTAGGCAAACCCTACAACCTAAATTTCCTCAATGCAGAAACTGAAGATACTTTTTATTGCAGTCAACTGATTTACAAAGCCTATCAACAAGTTGGGATTGATCTAAACACAGGGTTGTCTATTGAGCAATTACCTGGAACAAACTCAATTGTCTATCCACAAGAGATATGGGGTGAGTGTATGCACAGACGGGCAAATGGCAAGCGGGAACTATCATAAGATTGCTCAAGGTTTTTTATTGACACGACCTTACCCCCATGGTAAACTATCGCCCGCTCAGTTAGTTGGTCCCGTGGTGTAGCGGCCTAACATGCGGCCCTGTCAAGGCCGAGATCGCGGGTTCGAATCCCGTCGGGACCGCAGTGCGTAACATTTTGACAAAGTGGCAAAAAGCCGACTTTTGATGAGAAAAATCATCGGAAGTCGGCTTTTTGTATTCCGGCTTCAGGAGGACATTTATGTCAGTCGGAAAATCAGATTCAGATCAAGAAAAACTTTTCAGCATTGAGCTCCTAACCATTCAGCAAGTCGCCGATTGGGCGAAAGTGAGTACCAAAACCATATACCGCTGGATCGAGACGGGACAAATCCCAGTGGTAAAGTTTGGAAATCGTACATACCGCATCCCCGCAGGCGCAGTCATTGCACAACTTCGGCAAGCCGGATATGACCATTTGATGGAGCCAAAGACTCGTGGATAATTTTTTCACGAGTCTCTATATGCGCTTCGCATTGACCTACCATCTTATAAGAAATGTTTCAGCTGAATCATTTTTTAATGCGGCGACAAAGACATGCCAACAAGAATTCCAACAAACAACATAAAACTTGCAGTTACAGAACTCCCCTCCCCTATTCCAGGAAGGGTTATCGACATTCCAATTTCCCTCTGGCCTGAATACCAGCGCTTTCACAATCTGAAAGTGATCGGAAAAAAGAATGACGTGATCCTGGTGCTTCCATTGTTGGAGGAAACGCATGAAAGCAGAAAAGTGGAATCATGCTGAACATAATCTCAACGCTGCTCACCTTCGTCTTCAACGCCATCAAGTATTTATTGGAATTTCTTGCGATCGTCATTCTGGGAATAGTGGGTGCAATCCTGTATTCCGTACCCTGGTTGTTGCGAATTGTGGCGTTGCTGCTCTGGTTGGGCGGTGACTACTTGGGCATCACCAGCATCCAGACAATCTACTCCCCCATCTCACCCGCTATTCCAGTGATTGCCCTGCAGTTTGCGGTCATCCTGTTGTCAGTTGGCTGGTTGCTCTTCGTTCTGAACAAAAACACTAGATTGGTTTGGGGTGGTATGGCCGCGGGCGGACTTTTCATTGGCAGCGCATCCATCGGATCCATCTGGCTGCTGGCTCACTGGCAATTTGCCGATCTATTCTTTCGAGTCCTGCCTCCTGCCCTGTTTTCGGTTCTTTTGATCTACGAAACGATTCGCATGCGTTCAATTCGCCGCAATGGAAATATGAAGCTTGAGAGTGGTATTGATGAACCAGATGAAATCGTGTCAGACTTGCTTGAAATCAATCCTGTAGCTATTCAATAAAAAATGACCGACGTGCGTCGGATAACAAAATCTAATTGGAGGTATGCGAATGAAAATGTTGGACCTTGTGCTTGTGGCGGTCATTTTTTGTATTGATGCAGCATGGTTGTTATGGAAACGAGATGCGGAAGATACCGTTCCAGGTTCCAAAACCGTCACCAGAAAAGAGACTCTTAAAAATCAAATAAGAAGCGATGATGATTTCCCCACAACTTGGAGGTATGAATGTTCCCGAAAATCCGAATCAATTTCTTTCAAAAACTTTTGGAGGTAAACCATGAGTAACACAAGTACCCTGACTGACGAACTCACCGGCAAGGTTGGAATACAAACCGATCACGGTGGTATTGGCATCGGCGATCTGATTGTTCTTCTTCTTGACGCAGTGCTATTGGTCTACACCGCCTGGCGCAGCTATGACTTCCTCACTACCACTGTCCCGACTGGCTTTGAAATTCTTGCATTGGTCGGTCTATGGGGGTTGGACATTGGAGCTATTGCCTGGTCGCTGGTATGGATCTTTGGCTCATCCACAAAATATCAGGACTGGACTTCGATGACTTTCTTCATCATCGACCTGGCAGGCGTGATCCTGACCTCGATCACCGACTCCCTGATGTACGGCGCGAAAGATGGCGCAATGACCGGTGTTCTGTCAGGCGTTGCCACGGTCGCCATCCCTCTGGTCGTGGTCTCAAACGTGGTAGCAGGATTTATCTATCACATGACATCACCTGAGACCAAAGCCCGTCGAGGAGAGCGCAAAGCAGACGCCCTGCACAGAGAGAAGATGAGCGAAATCACTGCAATGGAGCGCGATTTGTTGTACGCAGAGTCCTATCTTCTGGCAAAACAGGACACGCTCGACAAGGCAGTCCTGCTGGCCGAAATCAAGAAATCACAGGATGCTGTTGAGAAATCCACACGTGATAGTTTGCGTGACCAGATCGGCATTCGCAATGCGGCCAGTACTGGTGGCGGCATTAGCAGCAACATTGAAGAGATGAGGGCTCGTTTGGCGGAGATGGCTAAGAAAGTTATCGAACCTCAATTTGACGAACAGCCGGTCACTTCTGATTCATCTCAAACAGCCAGTGTGCCGCAAGCGACGATCATCCCTTCATTACTGGTTCCGCCTGCTTTTGCAAATAGTGAGCTGATCCGCTTCACATCCAAAATTGATTGCGTCCTGAACTGGCAGGCGATCAATACCGGCGATGAGTTGGTCGCAAAAAAGAATGCTGACCGATATGACATTGGCAAGCCCAATGCACATTTTGCTTTTGCAAATGTGAGTGAAGAAGATTTCAATACTCTGCGTGATGGGCAATTGAATATGCCTGAGCCATTGTTAGTGAAAGGAAACGGTTTTAACAAGACGGAACTGGACCCTACCTAAGCCGGACAGCGAAACGCTCCTTTGAACTGAACCTGGATGGGATGCGGCGGATTGTACGCCCGGGGGCAATCCAGGTTCAGCGGCGGGGAGTCAGCCGCCTGCCCCACCTGTCTGAGGCGCTGGCTCTTGTGCTCGGAGCGTTGGCAACGCTCAATCGCTCGTCCGGCGTGCAGACCATCAACATGGAAATGAATGGAAAACCGGTCGCTCTGGCCATGATCGAAGGCGCTCTGTTTGGCGAAGATACTGAAGGCAACACCACTCTCGACGAAATTACTGATGGTAAATGATGGCGAAAAATATAGATCAAACCTATTACAACTTTCTGACAGGCGCATGGGTACTTCCATATGATTGGCAGGAGAAGATCAGAAAAGGCGACTACTACGAGATCGTGACGGAAAATCTGCCGGTAATCTATGGCGTGGTACTCGAAGCCTCACATAAAAATGGGTACTTTCGGGTGCGGGCATACAGCGCATGGTGTCTTAATGGACAGGAAGGAACCATGTGTGTTGTGGAGCCAACCCGAATTTTAACCAGACAGGAATTTGAGTATGCAAGGTTCCAACGTTGGAAAGTTGAAGAAGTGGAAGCCTGATGACTACACGAAAAAAACTTGAAGAAATTCTCGCAGCCCAGCGTGTTCAAAGAGCACATTCCCCTGCCAATCTGCTCCGCAAAAGAGGCAGAGATCTGTTTGGTGCGCTGGCGGTCATAGTGATCCTTATCGCGAGCGGAGCAGCGATGTTCTTTGCAGTGCAAATGACCACTCCCAAAACGATTGCAACAGCAGTCTCTTCACCATCAGCGTCTCCAGCGCCGAGTGCAACCTATACGACCATCATGGCGACCCCTGTTGCCATGATGGTCTGTACCGACATCCCCAACGGACGACTGCATGTGCGCTTTGCAGCAGGTGAAGGCAGTGAAGTGCGCGGGTATTTGGCTGAAGGTGAAACAGTCCAGCTTTTGCTTGAATCTAATAACCAAATGATCCAAGCTGAACTATGGCAGCGCATCTCGGTCCCCATTGCAGGCTGGGTCAATGCTCGATATCTATGTAATTCGGAGTAAGGATAAATAATGAACAATCACTTAACTGCCCTACACCTTCTTATAAAAAACGACTTGTATCGCTTTGATCCGAAATCATGCCGCAACGCAAACGTTAGTGTCATGGAAGCAAGACTATTGCGCTGGCTCTTCTTGGATGAACATAGCAACACAGATGTCATCAATAACTTTGGCAGAGGGATTCCATACAAACTACTCAAACAAGGTTTTGTGGAAAACTCACTGGATGATTCTGAAGATTCTCAGACGAATACCTGGAAGCTAAGCGCTGATGGACTGGAATTATTGAAAACAATTACAGGAATGAAATCATGAGCATAAATATCGTAACCCCAAACGGAAAAGGCGGGGTCGGAAAAACAACTAGCGCTTCCTCCCTCGCGCATGGACTGGCGTTGCGTAACCGCCGCGTCCTGCTGGTAGATTTTGATCCACAAGGACAATGCGCGACCGCACTGGGTATCAATCAGGAGCCTGGTGTATTCAACGCGCTCGTCAACTCCCACTCAGACATTCACCAGTGGATCCGCGATACGGGACGTACTGGCTTGGATTTACTACCCGGTGACCGCTCGACTGCTACGGCACAGATCGTGATCAACGCCGAGAACCGCACGATCAACTCGATCCGTATATTGTTCAAGCAGCTGGGAAAAGAATATGACTACATCATCTTCGATACAGCTCCCTCCGTTGGCGGTATCCAGGAACGCGCCATTTATGCCTCAGACCTGGTTTTGATCCCGACTGCGACTGAGTTCCTGTCAATGAACGGTCTGGCGCAGATGACAGAAGTACTCAACAGCCTTCGCGATCAGCATTCTTGGCCCGGCAAGCTGGCTGGCATCTTGCCTACTTTTTATGATGAGCAAACTAGTGAAAGCAGCAAGTCATTGGCTGAGCTAAAAGCCAACTTTGGCGAAAACGTTCTATCCCCCATTCATCGCGCAACGATTCTGCGTGAATGTGCTGCCGAAGGCAAGACCATCTTCGAGATGGATCCCGCCAGCCGCGCTTCACGTGAGTATGAAGAACTGAGTCGCATTGTTGTGAAGCTATCGTAATCACAGGAGAGAGGAAAAATCATGTCTCGACAGGATGCATTTGCTCATCTAAAAAAGAACCCGCAGGAGCCCGTCAATATCATTCCACAAGCGCGGACACAAAAGCGGGACAATCGCGCCTGGGATAGAGCGCACCGCGGGATGTCATATCGCATTCCATCCTCCCTTCATGTACAAGCAAAAGATATACGAGCCACCATTCTCGGCCTGGCTCATCAACACATGACAAGCTCTTCAAGCGTTGCCAATGCTCTGATGGGTTTTTCATTGGCGCATGTACGTCAAGGTAAGTTGGTAATCGAAGCCCGCCCAAACGCCAATCGCAGAAAAATGACTTTGACATGGGCAGAGTCCAGTGAATGGCCGCAGGAAATTCAACCTGCGAAACACACGATCAAAATGGGCAATTCAGAAATTGTACTAACGTATCGTTGGGGAAAGGATGTGGGTATGCAGATCAAGGCGCTTGCTGGAACGGAAGTCTCCGTTGGGGAAGTGGTTGTGTTCCTCTTGAGCTACGCAGTTGAAGCCCACAAGCAGGGGCACTTAAGACTAAAAGAAGAGGCCTTTGTTGTGTCGCAAAAAGTGAGTCCAACATGGTAGCCCAAAATTCACCTCACCTATTCCTCACGAAAGCACACAAGTTTTTTGATATTAACAAAGTGTGTAAGCGACATCGCTTACTTGTCGTATACACCACGCTTACACACGCATACACAGTCGCTTATGCCAGCGCTTACATAGGCTCAATATAAAGCAATACCAGCCGCCCTTATTTCTTTATAGGTCACTTGGGTCATTCTGAAAAAGTCGCCCGTCCTGAGCCTTCCTGGGCGTTTTTCAAAATTCGCTATAAAAATATTTTCGTTCCAAATAACAGGTACACATGAACATCGAAGAAACATGGAAATCCGTTCTTGAACAACTTCAAACCGACATGCCGCGTGCATCCTTTGAGACCTGGGTGCGCGATACCAAAGCCTTGTCCTATTCAGACGGTGTGCTAACCATTGCCGTGCGCAATGCGTATGCGCGTGACTGGTTGGAGAGCCGCATTGTGAGCACGGTCAATCGTTTGTTGGTTGGAATTCTCAATGAGAACGTGCATGTGGATTTTGTAGTTGCGCAGGATGATTTTTCTGTTGAAGTTGAAACCAATGATAGCTCTCTGGATGAAGAACAAATTCACGATGATGAGGCTGTGGATATTTCCCCCGCTGATTATGACTCGGCATACGAACAGGTCGTTCGCCCGGATCGAGCCGTGTATCTGCCCGGTTATTTTCGCCGCTGGCTTAGAGGCATTGGTCCCGATCTGGGATGGATGTATGTCAGTTTTCGTCAGGCCGCATATCTCGCAGGCGCTCGGTCAGGAATCAAGTCCAGCCGTTTCTCCGGGAAACAGCTTGCATCCATGAGCGGCATTTCGGAGCGCACATATTGGAACCGCGTCAATAACCCTGCTACTTGGGAAAAACTTTCCGGGCTGGTCAAGATCATTGAAGGCGGCGATGAATGGGTCAAAGGATCAACGCCCAGACGCCTGCCTCGGCGCTACACGATTGCCATGACCATGCCGTTGACGCCGGTCGATACAAGCTCACTGCGTCTTTGGATCGCTGCCCATATCCAGGAGCATGGCGAAGCAGAAGGTGTTTTGCGCGCGGCGGCAACAACTGCACTGGATGAATTGATCCCGATGGATGCACAACCGAAAGACACAGATCGGCCATTGACTGTACGCGCATTACTGCGAGAACTATTCAAGGACGCTCTGGCAGACGGGTTGTTGGATAGTCTAGCCTCTGCGCTTCAAGCCCACATAATGCCGCAGAATGATCTGATCGTGATCTCGCTCTTTTTTATTCAGCATGTCCTGCCGCATTTGGATGCAGGACCGGGTTGGATGTTGATCCTCCTGCGAGATATGTGCTTTGAAAACCCTCAAAACGGCGAGGTGCGTAATCGAGTGAGGGTCAAAGGCGGGTATGCCGAGGTTGCTGGCTGGTTGGGGATGTCACGTCCAAGAACTGTATGGGATTGGTTCAACCAGAAGAACGCAACAAAACATAGCGAGCCTGGAATGTTTAGAAATCCGGTTGTTCGTGTTTTCATGCGCGAAGTGGCTGGTCCAAAGAGCGAGGACTTTGCCAGATCAGCACGCACGTTTGATGTATTGCTCGAAGACCTGCCTCACGAAATCTTGGAGGCGGCATTGACCGACAACCTCGCAGGGTTGACTGCTGTTGGTCGTGACGCTACTTTCACAATTGGCATGACGCCCCTTGCACACCATCGTGACGCTACTTTCACAATCGTCGTGACGCCATTTGCACACTATCTTGACGCTACTTTCATGATCGTCTTGACGCTGCTTGCACACCAACGTGACGCGACTTGCATAGTTAAAAGCTCTTTAACTCTTAAACCAAACCCTTTAACTCTTAAACCCTTAACTCTTAATCCCCAACCGTCTCAGGAAGCCGAAATTGAATCAACGCCTGCCTTGCCAAAGACAGGCAAGGGCGGACGGGTGGGGAATATGGCTTTTTGGGATTTTGATTTTTTGATGAGTAACAATTCGGTCAACCCCGGCAGCAAAGTAAATCTTCTCAAAGCCAACAAGAAATTTGGACGCAGTATTGCAAGTCTTTCCGCAGGTTTTGTCTCCTGGCTCCTATACGCTTACTCCCCCGCGGGCTCTAAAATCTCCGACCCGATCGGATTGGCTGTCAAACGTCTGTGCGTGAACGTGAATGCCGGTGCAGGCGGTGAATTTAATCGCCTTGCAAAGTTGAGCCCATTCGTGTTGAAAACACTTTTTGATACAGATCTGGCTGGAGTGGATCATGGTGAAAATCTGGAGGCAGGAATCTACATGCTGAATTTCCACGATCTGCAAGCTATCCACAAGCAAGAACTGTATCGCCGTTTGTTTGGCGATCTTGAGGACGAGTAATCCATGAAAGCAACTATCAACAATGTGCTGTCCCAGGTACGCTCGAATATAGAGTGTGCTCCGAGTTCGGCCAGCGAGGCGAAAACACTGGGTGACCCGAATTGTCCACACTGCGCGGGTGCGGGGTACGTGCGTTTTGATGTGCCGGTCGGACATGAAAAATTTGGCAAAGCGGAATCGTGTATTTGCCGAGCAAAGGATGTGGCTCTGAGCGCTCGCAATCGCTTGTTTGCTTTGAGCAATCTGGAACGCCTTGGCAATTTAAGTTTTGAAAACTTCAACGCTTCCGGAAACGAAAAAGCAAAGTTCATGACACCGCAGGAAAGAGAAAGTTTGCATCAAGCTTTTGAAGTCTGCGAAAAGTTTGACGATGGCTGGCTCTTGCTCGAAGGTGGATATGGCTGCGGGAAGACGCATCTGGCGGCAGCAATCGCAAACAAGGCAGTCAGCAAAGGCGTGCCCACTTTGTTTATCACCGTCCCCGATCTGCTGGATTCTTTGCGCTTTGCTTTCAACGATCCTGAAACAACGTTCGAGCAACGCTTTGACGAGATCCGTTCGGCTCATTTGTTAATTCTCGATGACTTTGGCACACAGAATGCCACGCCCTGGTCGCAGGAAAAAATATTCCAGCTTTTGAATTATCGCTACATCAACAAATTGGCGACAGTGTTCACAACGAATTTGATGTTGGATGCCATCGAAGGCCGTGTCCGTTCACGCTTACAGGATGCTGAATTAGTGACGCATTTGAAGATCAGCGCGCCTGATTATCGCCGTCCTGAGCAAACCAGCAATCCTGGTATTTCCATGCTTCTATTGCCCGAGATGAAGACGATGACGTTTCAGAATTTCCAAACGCGCGAAGAAGAGCTGGGCAGTGAAGTGATGGTAACCACGATCACCGAAAGACAGGATAAGTTTGGCGGGAAGTATAAAGACAAGGCTGTCACACGCGTCAAGATAACAGCGGGTGATATTCAGTCTTTGCATGAATCCTTCAGCGCCGCAGTTCGATTTTCAGAAGAGCCAAATGGCTGGTTGTTATTTTTAGGCCAATCGTTTTGTGGAAAGACCCATCTCGCGGCGGCGATTGGTAACCATCGGATCGCCTTGGGCGGGCAGGCGATGCTGGTTGAAGTTTCTGCGCTGTTCGATTACCTGCGTCAGACTTTTTCCCCGAGTTCAGATATTTCGTTTGATCGGCGCTTCCAGGAAATCCGCGCAACGCCGTTATTGATCCTGGATGATCTGAAGGAAAGCACAGTGAGATCTGCCTGGGCGGAGGATAAGCTGTATAGCCTGTTGAACTATCGCTACAACGCGCAGCTGCATACAGTACTGACTTCCACTTTGAGCGCTGATGCTTTTACTCTCAGCTATCCCAATTTATGGAACAAGTTATTGGATTCTTCCAGGTGCCAGATCCTTTCGATCAACATGCCGCCGTATCGCCGTGTGCTGAAGCGGACTCGCACAAGGCAATATGGGAACCGCTAAAGAATGACCCTATCCACCTCACCCCTAACCAGCCTTGTGATCTCCCTCGCGACCAGCGTGTGGACCGATATGGGCTGTCATTATCCAAAGCCAGTCTATTTGAAATCCCTGCTGCATGCCATGCGCGCGTCCCGCCTGCTTGTGCACGAACATCCGTTGTTGATCCTGCGCATCAATGACAAACCAATTTCAGAACACAGCCCTGACTTCATAGTGCAGGATAAGGATACTTTGATCGTTAACCTGCTTGTCGTTTCAACGATCACACAAGCAGACGTCAATTGCGTTCGGGCATGTGTAAACGCACACCGCGGCGCGGCAGGCGGTGTGCTGATCAATTTTGGGGATCAGCGTTTGACCTGGATGAATATAGTCCAAAGCCATCATAATTATTACAGGAGCAGCGTGTGAGCAATTCAATTCAATGCAGTCAAGGGAGTTTCCAATGCCAATAACATACGCCACATCCAACATCGATGGCGGCTTGGATTGCTCCAGTCTTTCAATCGGCGTATTAATAACCATACCCGAATCCCCGATCGTCAAAGTGATGGTAATCGCTGGGCTGCAGGCGCATCCTGTCTGGGCGATAGACAGGCTGGCTGTGGTGATTTACTGCTACGTGCAGTCTGCGAAATACCATTACCCGCGCGGTCCCCGTCCAATACAAGTCAACGTCAGGGGTTCACTGATCAGTAATGATAGTACATCTTGCGTCATGGCAGGCTCCTTCAGTTGGCACACCTCTGAGGCGATTCGCATGAACGCCGAACGGTTGATCGCCAAAATGACCTCAGGCAAGCAGTTGACAACCCAGTGGCCCACGAAAGCTACAATGATTCTGCCGGTACAAGGTGAGACTTTATATGAGGCAAGCGCTCTGACTTCGTCGGGCTAAGTGTCCAAAACATATTGCCTCACATCCTTGTCGTTTGCCTACACCAGTACCGTCTACTCCAGGCATCCGCCCGTATTTATGGAGCATCATGCTATTTTGCTTTCAGAATTTTTTGGGGTAGCATGATGAGCAAATTTCTTCACTCGCTGTTCTTTGTATAATACCGAGCTCACCTGGAGAGAAAAGACCAGCCGTTTGATGAAAGCCCTGCGTAAAATCTAAAAAATCTAACGGATGAATCAAGTAGCCAGCACAAGGAGTAACGGGAAAAATAATACGGTAAATTGTTCTGCAACTTAAATGAATATCCTTCGAGGTTTGAAAAATCTCGAAGGATATCTATTGCTAGTCTTTCTTCAATTTATCTAATTGTTGTTCCAGTCAAAGTATGTGGATATCAGCGACACACAAACATTTGGAGTTATTTGTGGTTTTTATGTTCAATACGATTTTATTTGTTCCGACAATTGACGGCATTCAGACATCAATTTCTCGTTATTTGTGATTTTGCAAATGCCAATCAATTCAGGAATGCGTTCTTTTACTTCGCTGAAATCTTTTTTCTCGATTAGAAGATCCAGCAAGAATGGCAGGCAAATGGAGAGGCTTTCCAAATTTCCATATTTTCTGTGAATACCGACAGATTCTTCAACGAGGGAAAGCGCTTTCGGAAAATTGCCCATTTTTCGCATGACACGCGCCTCCTCATAGAGTCCGCGCGCATATTCGATGGTATCTTTTTGACATTCGGCTTTATGCAGGATTGCCAATGCGCTTTCGAAGTTTCCTAACTCGCTGTGGCAAATCGCGAGCTGTTGTTCGTATTCAACCATATCCCTACCAACGCTCTTCAGAATTTTTTGCTCGAGTTGAAAATATCGGCTTTTCTGGCCTCCATTTAGAATTGAATATATCGTTTCCAGATAAGCAAGGGCTTCCTTCGGCCTGTTATCTTTAATGCATGTTCTTGAAAGACAGAATAATACATAAATCTTTGGCGACAGCTCTTTCGTTTCTTCAGATTGAGATAAAGCCAACTGAAAATAACTTTGTGCTTCCCCGTAATTCCCAGCAAGCAGGAAATACTTCCCGGCAAAACTCAGATTGCGCCATTCCTCCAGCGCGTGTTTGAAACTCCAATGTAAATAATAATGAGATGGAATTTTGTATTCAATTTCGTAATGGTCAGAGCCGCTGTTTTTAATTAAAATATTGTGAATTGCAGATAAAACTTCCGAAGTTCGCCCCACAATGATATATAGCTGTTCTTCCTTCCAGTTTCCCTGGGAAAGGATCTTGTATATGGCATCAGGGATAATTTTACGTTCTTTTTTAAATGTGGCAAAGTCAAACACTTTGAATGGCGATATTTGTGTATCATGGAAAACCCAGAATATTTTATGACGGCTTTTTATTTGACTGATCATGGGGACTATGTCGTAATCGTCTGACCCTGAATAGCCCAAAATTATTAAATCTTGATGCTGAATTCTATCGAAAAAGATCTCCTTTAAAAACGGGTCATTGCTGAACGATTCCCCTTTTTGCCCCAGCCTGGTGATTGTTGCAACTATGCTTTTCCTTGTGTCCAAACCTTGCTCATCCTGCAGGGAGCCATGAAGTTTCCAGACAATTTTTGTGTTGGTTCTGCATTTCTGTTCGTTGGAGAAAACTGTTTGAACCGGTATTCTTTTTTGAGTGCATGCCGTTTCAATCAAGCAGTCAAAATTGGTTGTAAATATATGATGATCGTTATTCGCGATCTCTGCCAGCAGGTTGTGGAGTAAATTTGGAGAATCGCATTTTGACAGATGGTTCAAAACTTGAAGATCCCTGTCGAAAATTTCAGATATTAATTCCATGAATTGTTCAAATCGCAGATTTCCCCTGTCAAACTGTCCTTTAATATCAACTTTGAGGCTTTCTTCGATCGATAGGACTTCCACAATTTTATAGACCATATCCCTGGCGAGCGGTAAATTAGAGGGGGAATCAAAGGAAACTCCTGCACCCGCAAGAAAACAATAAGTTCGGTCTGAAAATATGTGTTCGGACAGCATGGCTTGGTTGTTATTTTGAATTTTTTTGTTGAATTGCTTTTTGTAAATTTGCCTGCGTCAGATTGATTAGCCACCTGGTGTCGTAATTAGATGTTGACTGCAAGATTAAAAGAGCCTCTTGATATTTTTCTATCGCCTTGTCGTATTCCTCGACCTGGAGATGGACATTGCCAATTCCGCACAATGCGGACCCTAGTATGAGGTCGTTGTCGATTTTTTTTGAATATTCGATCGACTTTTTGAAAACGCTCATGGCTTGCGAATTTTTGAAATCGTTTTTGTATAAATTTCCAAGATTTAAAAGGCTCGACGCGACCCCTTCTATGTTGTCCATTTCCAAATCCAATTCTATTGCCTGATTAAACAACTCTTCAGATTTTGTAAATTTTTCCTTTGCCTCTTTAAGTTTGCCGCTTTTAATTAATTCACTGCCTTGATTTTTGTAAATAATCGCTATATTTGACGAAGCGCTGGCCTCCTCAACTGCAGACTTGATTTTTCGGGAAAGATCCAAAGCTTGCTCATAATATATGAGGGCTATGTCAAAATCAGCAAGCTTCTTATGGCACACTCCCAAGTTTTGCAGCGCTCCCAGGTAGTTCTGGTCTTTCTCCCCTGTACACTTCTTGATGTATTCTTTGTACAATTTTATCGCACCCTGAAAATCACCAATACTGAATTTGGAGTTGGCTGAACTTAGGAGTGAATCTTTGGTTTTGTTGAAGAACATTCTCGTCCTTTGGATCAATCGTGATTTTATTCCTTGCGAAAACCAACTTTTATCACGAATGACATGTATGTGGCGTACTCCACATGATTTATTATACGATATATGTTTTGCGGCTTACGCTTGTCTCCACTTCTTATGGTAAAGATGGCCATGAGGTATCCATTTCAATGATCCCCGCAATCAGGATCTCTGAATTGGAATTCAGATTAGGGTTCGACGATACTATCTCTGAAAAATCCCTGTTTGCCGGGGACTTGACTTTTGTATGTTCCTGGGGGTAATATGGAACATATGTTCTGTATCTTAGAACATAAAACACAAGGAAAAACAAATAATCATGAAAACTATTCTCGCAGGCCTTGCCCTGCTGTTCAAAACCACTTTACTCACATTGCTAATTGCGACGCTGATCCCGATCCTATATTTTACCTGGCAGATGAGCCAACCGCTGCCCCAGCCTGAGTTCAAAGGACTGTCCTATTACCAGTTTATGGAATGGCGCAAGATGGCGACGGAAGATGTGATCGCAAAGTACATTGTTTCCCACCCCAGCTTTGAGTACAAAGGAATTGGTGAACCGATAACGGCCTGTTATTCTGGGGTTGTTTTCGGCGGTTATATCTTCCTGCCAGCCCAAGCGCTTTCTTATACATTTGCTTCTATGGCTGGGGTGATGCCAGATGAACTACATGCAGTCCCAACTGGAGTGACACTATTGAACTTTATGCCAAAATGGTGGGAGACCTTTGAGTATCTCTTTTGGTACAACGAAATTCACCTGGATAGTTTCGGCGGTCTTGTCGAATTCTGCCGCCTTCAACCAAACATCCCAACTCCCGAAGAGTTTAAAACAATGAAGCTGGAGCATCAAATAATTACAAGAAATTAAAAATTAAATCACCTGCTTGACAGTTCTGACATAAGGCGAGTAAACTCTGACTTGCCCCTGCTGTGATTATTCCAAAGGCAGGATTCTATCTTAAAATAAAATACAAAACGAAAAGACCCCTTCCACCTCGGAAGGGGTCTTTTCGTTTTCCCAATATGGAGAAAATGAAAGTATGAAAAAAATAAAAGTTCTTACTACGCTTCTTCTCGTTCTACTATCAACGTCATTGCTTGTGTCTTCTGCACAGGCCCAGAATGATATGGACGTTGATCCCCGCCATGCTTTGGAGGCAGTTGTATCGATGTACTCCCCAATGCATGGACTGCATTCATTTTGGCTGGATGCGGTTTGTGAACGTATGACCCAAGGCGGATGCGGTTACTTCACAGAAAACCTCGATTCTATTCTTTGGCAGGCAGGCCAGGATGTAACAGGCGATCAAGCCGAGCTCATCGACGTTGTCGCTACACTCGATGATGGTTCGCAGGTCTGGAAAGCGGTGCTGACGATCCATGAAAATTGTCAGATCGCGAAAAATTGTACAACCAGCGAAAGCGATATTTATCTGCATGTCGTGTACGACGGAGCGCAAGGGAAATGGCTCCTGAACCGCGTGCTGTATGGACCCTATATAGACTTTCCAAAATTCGAGGAAAAATGAATATCACAATTTCCAAAACAGCCGCACTGCGTGCCATCACAATTTTCACGGCGCTTGTACTTTTAGTCTGGGCCGCAAGCCTGGCACTCTCCATGGGATTTCCCGCCCGCCTGTTTGCCGCCCCAACACCTCCTCCTCAGGACGAACCTGCAATGCGTGCTGTTACCGCAATGTATTCAGCAGATCCCGCAGGTGAAAGATCTGAATGGGAAAACACAGTCTGTTCCGGCATGACAGAAAAAGGATGTTTGTTATTCCAAAGCATGTACGCGCCTGCGATATGGGATGCTGCCTCTCAAAAAAATGATGCCTCGACAACCATGCTTCAAGTTGCTGACACACTCGAAGACGGATCGCAGATCTGGAAGATCAACATTGCCTGGTCTGACACAGCTGCGGATATTTTTATTCACGTCGAAGCTGACCCAACATCAAGGCAGTGGCTGCTTGAGCGTGTCCTCTTCACTCAGGAAGCGGCAAAGTACACCTAATAACACCAGGAAATCATTATGAAAACTCGTATTCAATTTTTGTTTCTGATCTTTGCGTGTTTTATTCTTCTTTCGAGTCTGACACCCGCGGCATTCGCTCAGGGAACAACTCCGCCGGTCGACCCCAACAGTTCATGGGCGGAAGTAGTCAATCCAGACGGATCGATCAACTATGCCAGCCTGACGGATGGCGGCGTGGTCAATCAACCCGCCGATTGGATGCCGAACATTCCGTTGATCGGCTCGATCCCCGCCGAATTCCATGTGTATTACACACCCAGCGGCAACAGCATCGTTATGCCCACTGCCTCGACCCTGTTTTTCATGGCGGCAAATGCCAACGAATCAGGCTTCCTGTCTGCCGCCAGCACAATGGGGACCAGCGGACTCTCAACTGTAAATTCAGATAACGGGAACGTGGTGGGCTTTGCGAGCCTTGGCGCGTTTTTTGGCGCTCTGGTTGGCAATCAGGATATTGGATTGCCAACGAACACAAATGCGACCGATTTCTTTAACCAGGTCATTTCCGGACAAACAAATCTTTGGAGCCTCGGTCCAACCGGGTTATTTAATTTCCTGCAAAGTCTCACGGTCAATCTTTATCTGATGGCAGCCTGTATAGCTACATGCTTCTGTATACCCCGGGGCAATGTGCAACAGTTCCTGGGGGATGTACCGCAGCTCAAATGGCACTGCTTACCTCGCTCACACTAACCCCGCCGCCAACCGAAATTGTCACCCCACTGCCACCAACCGCATGTCCAGACCCGAGCATCAAGTTGGGAGCGATCTCTGCTTCTGCCAGCTTGCTTGATCCTCCATATCCGCTGGTAGTGGGACAAGACCCAGACAAGCGCGGGGTGGATGTCTCATTTTCCGCGTCTGTCTCTCCAACGATCTACACATACTACACACAGGAACCGATCGAGGAATGTGTTCCAGGCACGACTGCCAGCGGTCAATACAACTGCACAAAAAAAGGCGTGCGCGGCCACAGTGAACAAACTGGTTTTCAATGTGTATCTCATACACAGAGCTACTCCGAATGTATTACATCCGCCTCGGCATCCATATCTCTCTCGAAAGAATCGCGCAATTGGATCTTGAATGAATTATCCATTCGATACCCCGAAGCCTATCTCCACCATCCATATTTTTCATTCAGTGGGGGCGGCTGCGCATGGTCTGCTTCAAAAGATCATGTGCAGGTCGCGGACCCTGGCAATTGGAACATGCTCTTTAGCGGACGCACATCCGGCACGCCAGTCTCAGGAGCGCGCAGCTTTAATCGCGCCAGTGTCTTCTCCGTCTGGTTGAAGGAAGTGGTGATCATCAAATGACAACAGCACCAGGAACAGAAGTCAAGAAACAGGAAACAGAAATCATCGCCATGACCTGCAAATACATGGGCGAATGGATATCAAGCATGGATGATCTATCAGCGGATGAACAGCGCATCGTTGATGATTATCTGCTCGCGAAGAAAAACTTCCTTATCAAAACGGACTCGTTGCTGGTCTTGTTTTTCAGTCATGAAAAAAATAAATATGACAAGGCGGATGAGTGAGCGACCCTTTATCAAATATCGTGGAGGGCGTTATTTGGACCATCAATGGTTTTCTGGTGATCGTATATTACGCCGCCGATCATATCCAGACTCTTGCCCTGGCAGTCGCCACCATCCTCTTCGCGGCATACACATCCCAGGAGCAAAGAATATGGGCGATGGGTTCGGGCGGGATGGCGATTCTGGCTTCCCTGCTCGCGCCCGCGCCTGTCCCGTTGTTTCTGCTGGTCATGTCACTGGCAGGCTGGGCAGGGACATGGCTCGAGCAATACAACAAACCAGCCCAACATTGGAATACGATCCGTGGCCAGGCATTGTATGCGGTGGCGGGATTGGGATTCGCCATGTATCGCCATTTCGGGCTCGGCAGTTCGATCGCGAGCGATCCGATGATGTCACAGGGAGCGGGTTATTTGAACGCATTGATCGGTATTGGCATGTACGTGATTCCGCTGGGCTGGCTGGCGATGCTGACCCAGTCCATCTGGGCACACCCGCCCGCGCAGGGAACGCCCGACGCACTGATCACAGCGATCCGAACACGAGGAAAGCAGTGAAAAAACTGTCAAAACCTCTGGCGTCCTGGCGCATACGCCAGAAAGCCAGGCTTAAAAATAGCGATTTTTTGCCTAAAAACATGTCAAAACTGGCTGTCAAAACCCGAGTAAGAAGGGATAGAGAAAGGACTTTTGAAAAATGAGTATTTCTGAAATTGAAAAACACGCCCTTGAAGCGCTGGGAAAAAAAGGAACGATACGAGAGCAGACGTTGAGAACATGCAGACACTGCGGGATCACCAATCAAACTCTCGCCCAGTTGGAGTGTGGCGAAGATGTCGAATTGCGCGTGATCCGCACCACACTTAACTGGCTATCCAAACCTACGAAGGATTTTCCCGCTCTACTGGAAGCCATGCCCATGCGGTTGGCTTCCAGAAATGGTCGCCCTCAGCAGGCATACCTTCTTACTGAGTTCGGTAGAAAAGTTTTACTTCTTCTGGTACCGCCAATCATTGCACGTGTGAATAAACCCAAAGACGAGAAGGATCTAAACCATCGATTTGCGCAATTGAACATTCTGACCAATGCTTTTCAGAACAAGTGGATGCATTCTACCGTGGAGAAAGTTATCCCATACCAAAGCGGGGAAGTCCGATGCGACGTGGTGATCCCCCGAGTAAACGGGATACTCTATGTTGAAATCGAGCAGGAAATCACCCGCAATAACATCGAACGCGCGCGGGAGAAGTTCCGCAACTGGCAGGCATACGCGCTAAGCAAGGATATTGTCCCAGACCTTTTGTTCGTCTTCAACCTAGCCGAGTCAAAGCTAGGACCCACACTCGCTGTCTGGCAGGAAGCGTTGGGATGTGTGAGCGAAGCGCATGATTTCGCATTGGATGTGCGATACATCCTGATCGGGGCTCTTGAGGGAAGATCGTTTGACACAGCGCTGCAATCATGCAGCCTGTGGATGGAACCCATTGTTCAAATTAGCGCGGGCAGCGGCGCAGCGCTCGAAGCGTCTGGTCAAATCACCGCGCCAGATCATTTGTTGCCTGAGGCCAACGAATTGCTCCCCGAGTTTGAACGCCGTGTGCAAACGTATTCTGATGCCCGTCATTCTGCGAACAGAGTGAAAGCTTTCTTCGAACTGATGCTGTATATCTACAACGCTTCATACGGGAAAAACAGCGACATATTCAACTACAGCCTGCTACCCGAGAAGTCACTCTGGCTGCTGCACCACTACCTGAACCTGCCGCAAAACCAGGCGATGTATGAAGAGTTAAAAAAGGCAATGGTCTGGCTGAAGAGCAGGAGCAACATGGGCTTGATCATGATGCGCGACACACTGTGCAGCATCTTGTGGGAAACCTTTTTGAAGCATCACAAACTGGCGATCGGCGGCAATTTGAGGGTCTCTCTTGAAGTCCCAGATTACGTTAATAACAACTCAACTTTTGAAGTCAAAGTTGTGTTTTGGAATACGAACGATGAAATGAAACACGAAGAATATTGCAAAGCGCTGGCATGGGTGATGACAACTTTCCTTTGGTATTCGGAATATTTGAAAACTGGTGAACAGTCATGGAAGAAGAAAAGCAGGAAGTGAAACATCCACTTCCCATTATTTAGGTGATCAATGTTAAGTATTTTGAACAACGGACTGACGATCGATGACGGCGACCTGCGATACGCGTGGTTTGAGCTGAAAAAAGATACACGGCGCTTTTTCCGCTGTGTGGCTTTGCGCGAATTGAAAGTGATCCCCGTCAGCGTGCGTGAGGACTATGACCTGCTTGGAAAACAGTGGGCGGCAGTGCGCGGCTTGCACAATGCGGGTGTCAATTTTGTATACACTGCCATGGGCATCTACGCTCCCGATCACATCGGCATCGTCCAACTCTTTGGCGCGGCGGGTGAAGCGGACAGTCTTGAAAAAGCGGCGGAGCAAGCCTTGATCGGCGCTTCAACGGTTGAGGCGGTACTTGCCAACTTCCCGCAATCACAATTGGGATATCCAAATCCAGACTGGATGCAGTGGTATCTCGACTTCATCACTTCGCGCGGCTGCAACATTGCCGCAGTGCTTGGACATCCCGACCCGCGCCAGGGGAAACGTGGCACAGATAGTGAAGGCACGATCGGGGATGACTCTGACGAAGACCTGGCAGAGGAACAAAACGAGATCCTCTTTCGCGGTCTCTCCAAGCTGCGCCAGAATTTTGTCTTTCAAGTCCTCGCTGAACATATCGCGAGATCGCGCATGACACAAACCCTGATGCGTATCAGCGAAGCGGCATCCAATGTTGGCTCGCGTCGCAAAGGCGCGATCGGCATCGGATTCAATCTTGGTATCCCGATCATGGCCGCACTCTCGCAAAGTAATGCCAGCGGGATTGGTGTTGGACAGGGATCGGCACAAAGCGCACAGGATGGCGTTTCGCAAGGCTGGGGCAACAGCCATACCGTTGGGCAATCACACTCGCAGGGGACAACCGTATCCGATGGATATTCAGACTCGGTGGGCACCAGCCACGGAGTTTCGAATGGAACCAGCCATGGCGTTTCAGATGGAACATCGCATGGCACGATGAGTTCTGAATCCAGCGGCACGATGTCTTCGCGCGGAAGTTCATCAGGCGGCGGCTGGTCGGAAAGCTCGGGCATGGGCGTGAATGCGGATCTTGGAAAATCGGTACTGGGCGGCATCCCGCTTGTGGGCGGTTTGCTCAAAGGTGTATCGGTTGGATACAACGAGAGCAGCGGGGTCTCTGGATTTGGTTCAACCAGTTCTACGACTGGAAGTTCACACTCGAGCACAGAGGGTGTCTCTGACTCGGTCATGCACAGTACCTCAGATGGTACATCGCAAGGCACGAATGATGGCACATCTGCTGGGCACTCCACCATGCACTCCGTGTCAACTTCTTCGATGGACACCCAAAGTGAATCTTTTGGAGACAGCCGTAACTGGGGGCAGAGCCACGCCCAGGGAGTGACTGCTTCACAACAACAATCACGCAACTTTATGCAAGGTATCTCAGGCGGGATGAGCACCGGCCTATTACCAGGTATCAGCATCAATCGCAGCTGGCAGACTGAAGATGATGTAGCCGAGAGACTGGCGGACGTTTTGCGCCGATTGGAATCACTCGCCAATCAAGCTTCGATGGAGGGAGGATTCATGACCAACGCCTTTCTTTTCACGGACACACAACAAGGCAGCGCCGCAGCTGCCGCGCTTGTGCCGCAGGCATTTCATGGATCAAGTGTACCGACTCCTGTCTTGACGATCCAACCGCCTGAAACTGATGAAGTTGAACTGCGAGCACACGCTTTCACGTTCACGCCCTGGACAGAACTTGAGGACGGCGATCCGTTCAGTGGTGAATTATGGACACGCTATGCCACGCTCCTGACTGCGGGTCAACTCGCGGCGTACACAGCGCCTGGTCTTTTTGAAGAAGGTACAGCTGCCACCACCATGGCAGCCATTCCCGTTGGCATGGGCTTTTATCCAAACATGCCTGGCGATGTGGTGCTCGGTCATCAGTACAGTCCTGAAACTGGAGACCTGACACCTGCTCAGGTACGGCTTGACCTGAACACGATCATGCACACAATGGCGGCTGGCGATACCGGCTTTGGCAAATCGGTGGCCATGATCCGCATGGCGTATGAGACGACCCTGCATTGGAAGACCCGCACGGTTGTGCTTGATTTTGGCGCGGGCTGGAGATCATTACTAAATGCTCCTGGACTTGAAGGGCATGTCGAGATCCTACAACTCTGGCCGGACGCGGTACGCCCCCTGAGATGGAACCCGATGCAGATCGGACGCAACATCGCTCCAGAAACCCAATGGCGGGCATTCGCGGATGTGTTTGGCGGCATCGCGCAGCTGGGTGTGAAGCGGCAGAAGCAGGAGTTGTTGGAAGCCATTCGTGGTTTGTATCTTGCCAAAGGCGTAATGGTGGATGACCCGGAGGTGCGCAAACATGAACAATGGGGTCATGTGCAGGAGGATGAAGAAGCGCTTGTGGGTGCCAGGGCAGGAACACTTTTGGGAAATTTGGATAACAAACAACGCCAGGCACTTGCAGTTCATCGCAGCGTGATGATCGGATTGACAAGTGTACATGAAGCAGTTGCCAAGAAATTAAAAAACGTATCTTCCCGAGATGTGATGTTGACAGGGGTTCTGGAAGGAATTCTGTTCCGTCTGAATCCACTCGTGCAAGGCTCGGCTGCACGCCAATTTGCGCCCGGTCCTGGCACAGTACCCGTTGAAGATCTGAGCAAGAATGGCGGCTGGGGAATCACCATCATCGAAGGCGGTATGTTCCTGGACGACTTTGGAAAAGCATTCCTATTGGGATGGACCGGCTGGCATCTATATATGGACATGGTGGCGCGGCGTGTGCATGAAGTCAATACCGATGAGCCATTATTACAAATCTACTACGAAGAAGCCAACAAGATCTTTGTGAAGGAATCAGGCGGAAGCGGTGACGAGACTGGCGGGGTGTCAGCTACCCAGCGTTTTGCAGACATGTTCCGCGATGCACGCAAATATAAATCACGCCTGCATGTGATCACCCAAGCTCCGCACCTAATCGCCGATGACATCATTTCATCCTGCAACAATGTCATCGTCGGGTATCTCAAAAACCCGAAAGACAAGGACTTGATCCTGTCCGCATTGGCGCGTTCCGAGAAGGGCTTTCGCGATGAAGAATGGCGGCGGTTTGTGGATGATATGCCGATTGGAATGGCAATAGGTCGCTTCCCATATACGACGAAGCGCGAGATGCAGAGACCGATCCTGTTCATGCCGCTCATGCTGGATGTGCCTGAACCAACCGATGCAGAAATCGCGCACAAGCTTGGAAGGATCCCTCTATGAAAAAGAATTTAGTGATCATATTGTTCGCACTACTCATCTGCTTTGGAATTGGCTTGTCTGCCTATTTTGGATCGAACGACTCTGGCATCGACAAACACTGGAGTGTGTCGATCACTCATTCGCTATCCACTCCAACAAGCACGCTTGTTCCCGACACAGGCTGGTGGACAACGATCACTACGCCAGAGAAGTGAGGAGCAGAAAGCGGAAAGCAAAATGCAGCACGCAGGAAAACAAGAAGTTCGAATTCAATTGATAAGGATAACAAAATGACTCAAGCAGCAAAGAACGGCAACATTGTATTTTTTGAGAAAGACAGCCCACAGGCGGTTGAGAGCCTGAAGAACGCACTGGCCAACACGGGAGATGTCCCATTGCTTGGTTTGGTATTGAAAGTCGAAGTGGATCCCGAAGGCGGAGACCGTGTCGTGAACTGGATGTTCGCCGAAACAAGTTTCATCAAGTCTCTGGCATTGATCCTGCCGGGGAAGAAGAATAAGAAGGAATGAGAAACAAGATATGAGAAATGAGGTTTGAAAGCTCATCACTCGTCATTCATCACTTGTTACTTATTCAGCCTTCACGCGCAGCGTTCATCATTCATCCTTTGCATTTACCCAGGAGTAACCCATGAAAAAAGCATTTCCTCTCGTTATCGCCGCGATCGTATTCGTGATCGCCCTTGTTCTACTGCGACCCGCGCCAGCGCGCATGGTCGTGGTGGCCGCCTATGACCTGCGCGCTGGCCATGTATTACAGGAAGCGGATCTTGAACTGATGTCCGTGCCTGATGATGTCCTGGCAGTGGACGTGGTCACCGACAAAGCCATGTTGATCGGTCAGCCGTTGCGTATTGATCGCGGTCAGGGTGATGTCATTCGCGCTTCGCAGCTGGGCAACCTGATCGCAGTTGAAGCAAATGAACGCGCCATCGCTGTGCATGTCACCGATGCCAGCGGTGTTGCTGGTCTGCTTGTCCCAGGTCAAATGGTGGGCGTGATCGCATCCATTCCACAACAGGATACGAACGGAACAGACACAACCGTCAGCAGCGCGTACACAGCCGATGGTGTCTATCCAGGCGGCAATGTCTGGAACGAAAGTGTGACACCGCCCGATCACACCAATTCAGATAATGGCGCATATCTCGGCAGCGGCACATTTTCGAAATCCACCATCGAAGGACTGCGTGTACTTTTCATCGATCCACGCTTTGCCGCCAACATGGACGCAAATGTAGTCCCACAGGCAACGCAGGAAAACAGCATGTCCGGGATCAACACCAACGAACGCGCACGTGAAGGTACCGTTCTTTTGGCTGTTCCGACCAACCTGCAATCCATCTTCTACGACTTCGGCTCCAGTGGCGGCGTTTCACAAACACGATCTGTGAACGCATTGGAACTCCTGGCCGCCCTGTCAGGGTTGGATGGTGCCACCATCACACTATATCTGATGCCGCAGGCGGGTGCTGAACAATTTACATCCCCTGGGCTCTGGCTGCCTGACTTGATCCTGGCTCCCAAGACTCCGCCGCCACCCACCGCAGTTGCTCCATCTTCAGCGCCAGTCGCGGTTCCGTAATGAGCTGGACTAATCAACCAACACCGCAGGGCGGGCAGGATGCGCCTGTCAGTTTGCTGCTGGCTCACAAAGACATGGAGCGCACCACCGCCTGGTATCAATCGCTGCAGGTGGACACGCGTTTTCGCGTGACATCCATGGCGAACACTCATCAGGATTTTCGCGCCAAGCTCGCGTCTTCGCCAGAAATCATTTTGCTGGACGCGACCGTCTTCGATGGACCCGACCAATTGACAGAAGCCTTGACCTCGGTCAGCGGCGCAGTCTACCTGATCGTACCTGGCGGAGTGAACACAGAATTGATCGAACAGTTCAAAGCCATTCAATCCGTGAAGTCAGTCTCTGTTGGCGATGTGAATATCGCGGACTTCATGACGCGCGCTTATGCGGACGCACTGGCACTTCGAAGAACGGTATCGGCCATCTCCCCCACCGCATGGTCGGGAGGATCGCAGCGCGGTGGATCAGGTGCGGGTGGACTGCGCATCGTCACTGTCTGGAGTCGCTCAGGCGGAACAGGAAGAACAACGATCGCGATCTCACTGGCACAGGCTGTTGCAAGGCGTGGCTTGAAAACTCTTTTGATCGGACTAGGAGCGCCCGATGTGATCCCACTGCAACTCGGATTGAGACCCGAACCAAATATCGTTTCTTGGATCTCAAATCCAAATGATGAAGGCCTGCGCTCCAGCATTCAAAGTGTTGGAGAACTGCATGTGTTAGCAGGCTTCCCCGACATTCTTTCCGAGTCACAGGGTGACAGGCCTGCCGAGGCCAGTGGCTCGATCAATGAGCTGGTCACTTCCGCCGCGTATGGTGGGTATTCCGCCATCATCCTCGACACACCCTCAGCAGGAGGAGTCACCCCGCGCGCATTATCCGCTGCCAATACCTGGCTGATGGTGGCGCGGCCAACGGTCTCGGATGTTTGGATGTCCGCTGAATCGTTTCGGACCGTGACACAGAAGATCGCGGGACAACACCGTATCACGCCAGGCAATATTTTCGTGGTGCTCAACCAGCGCGCCAACGGAATGTTGACTGCCGATCAATGGCATGGCGCAGCAGACGCGGCTTGCCGCAAGATGAATCTCAATGTGGGTTTTCCGCCGGTCATGGCCACCATCCCGCACTCGATCGATGTATCGCTTGCACAGGACAGTGGTAGATCCGCGCTGGACGCATCCGATGATTTTGCGCGTCCCATTCACCGCTTATCCGAAATGCTCTTTGGAGGCGTTGTGGTGCCGGTCGGTCAAACCGCGAAAGAAGACGGCATCTTCCGACTTGGTCCCTTGAAGATTAGGACGAAGAAATGAGTTGGGATTCTGTTGTTCCTCCATTCAATGCCGCAGATCGCGCGCGCGTGATCGAGGATGTCGCCAGCCAGCTTCAAAAACTTTCCCTGGCGGAAATGCGCGGAGAGCGCGAGAAATTAGTTGGACGCGTTGTACCGCTGGTCCTGTCCGTAGTTTCAAAGTTTGGATTACAAGCATCCTCTGACCAAGTACATGAGATCGCGCGTGATGTGGTTGCGCGTGTCGGAGGTCTTGGATTCCTTGAACCACTCCTGCGCATTGATGCGAATCTATCCGAGATCGCGGTCACGCCCAATGGAGACGTATGGGTGCAGCGCAAAGGCGCGGGTAACTTCGAGAAGCTGCCGGTCTCACCGTCCTTGACGGATGTCTGGCGCGCAACCGAAACCTTGCTTGCGCCGCTTGGTCGAGCCGTGACCGAAGCCTCGCCATCGGTGGATGCAAAGATCCCTCGACAGGAAGGACTGCCGGGCGGAGCGCGCATCAAGATCATCCATCCAGTTGTGGCACCAGGACTAGGTTATCCCAGTATCAACATCCGTTTGTTCGAGGACAAGCCTGTGCCGCCTGAACTGCTGATCAAGTGGAAGGTCGCTCCTGAGAAAGTAGTTTATGGACTTGTAGATCTGGTTTCAAAAGCGTTGCGTATTCTCGTGATCGGAGGCACGGCATCGGGCAAGACTACTTTGCTATCGGCTTTGTGTAACGGGATTCCCAAAGACGCGCGCGTCGTGAAAATCGAAGACCCCGAAGAGATCTGGCTTGATCATCCGCATGTGGTCACACTGGAAGCCCGCCCCGCACAGGTCGGTTCAAGCATTGTTCCGTATAGCCTCGCTTCCGCAGTGGATGATGCCATGCGTATGTCACCGAGGTGGTTGATCGTGGGCGAGATGAGACGCGGAGATGCGGTGGCCGCGTTGTTCCGCGCTCAAATGTCCGATCATCCAGGACTGTCCACATTCCACGCCGAGGGACCTGAGTCCGCCATCACACGTTTGAATCTATTGCTCTTCAACGATGTTGGAGTTCGTTCGGAAGGGGCAAAGGAAATGTTCGTGCAGGCCGTTGACATGATCGTGCAGGTGGGCTGGTCTGAAGGCGGACGCAAGATGATCGGTGTCTGGGAAGTGGAGAAGACTCTTAAAGGCGGCAACGTGCAGTTCCGCCAGTTGTATAAGCACGGAGATGCGGAATTACTTCCCATAGCAATTGAGCGGAGAGTGTAACCATGATCAACATACATTTATTTGATATTCGACCGATCCTTGATAGCTGCTTTGAATGGATCGTCTGGATCCTCAAAATTCTATTCATATATTTCTCGATCATGTTCTCAGGAATGGTATTCGGTTTGTACTTTGAACGAGGCAACATCGCGCAGCTCAAAGCGTGTGCCGCCAGTCTGGAAGTTACCAAGAAAAATGAAAGGAGTTCACAATGATCAACACAAATCTATTTGATATTCCCCCGACCCTGTCCATGTTCCTGCCATATATCGGCGCGGGCATGCTGGCCTGGATCGTTTGGCGTCTGAGCGGAAAACTAACAATGCCGCGCATTGGCAAACCCCAAGTTACGCGCATTGAAGCTTTTGTTGGCGGGAAACGCGGCATCAACAAAACAACGGTTGCGGTGGTGGGCAGTATGGAACATCGTGTCTGCATTGCCTTCGCGAAGATTGGCATCGACGCTGGTGATAACGAGGAGTACTACATGATGATGGCGCGCATTGTTGCTGGCGCTTCCATGACCCTTATCTTGATGATCGTGGGGCTGCCATTCTTCACCAGTCTGATCGGGATCATTGCTGGCTATATTTTTGTAAACGGCTGGGTGGCGCGAGCCTGGAACAAGACCCGCACCGACATGGAATCTGAACTGCCATCTTTGTTACTACGTTTGAACGCAACCATTCAAGCCGCGCCAAATGTTCCTTCCGCGCTGGAGACGGTTGCAAAGACCCTGCGTTCAGACGGACCCTTGCGGGCTTGGACTTTGGATACCGCTGCGAGAATGCACACCGAAGGACATGGGGCAGTCGAAGCGATCCGTGAGAGCGCTGCTGGAATTTCAACCTCACTTTCGATTGCGGCGGATCTGATCGGACGCATGTGGACAACTGGTGGTGAGGGCTATGCCAAGGCATTTGGCACAGCTGCGGACAATCTTGAATCAGTGTTGGATGCGCGCGTACTGGCACGAGCTAAAGGCGGCAGTGCGCAAGGCACTGTCAATATATTGACCGTGATGACATTCGTGATGATCGCATTCATGAGCCGCTCAGGCGCGATGGCGGATATCGTGAAGTCGCCTCTTGTTCAAGTTCTATATTCGTTGATCTGTCTGGTGATCGTATATGGCCACAGTCAGGTCAGCAATATTATCGACAACGCGGTGTAGGAGATTCCATGACAACAGTTATTCCATTTTTAGCCGCAGGCTTGATCGGCATTCTTTTTCATCAATTCCTGCGCAGCTTTGATTTCATATTCGGAAGCTCAGCCACAGCTCGACTTGAACGCTTTGCCTCCACAGATCGGCGCGGCGTCACGGACCGTGTTGGTGATTCGATCGTGGACAAGCTCGGGTTCAGCTTCGACTCGTGGAAACATGAGTTGATGTGGGCACAGCTGGGCGGATTGTATGAAGGACGAACGGTGGGTAGTGTGCTCGGGAAGTCGGTCTTGTTCGGCGCGGTTGGGATCGCCTATTTGTTGATCTTCAACGCGCTCAGCCCGGCCTTTGTGATCGGCGTCGCGGTGGCTGCGTACTATCCATATCTGCAATTACGAGGGCGAGCCAATGATGTCCGTGAGATGGTCAAGCGCGGCTTGCCCGAAGCGGCAGCCTTGATCGCGGCTGAGATGAGCGCGGGCAGTTCCGCTGAGACAGCTGTCGGACGCGCGGCGTCCCTACCTGGAGCGCTTGGCAATCTGTTGCGCATTGTGACTCAAGGCTCGCAGCAGGCTGGCCGCTTAATCTTCTCGCGTGACTTGCTCGACGGCGCGCTGGTGGAAGAGTTCACCAAATATCGAATGCCGCACCTTGAAGCGTTTGCACGTCAGATCGACTTGGTTGCAACCAAAGGCGCCGAGGGTCCACGTCAGATGGGTGAAGTGGCGCGCGGACTGGCACGCGAATACCGTTCGGATGTCGCGCGCTCTGCGGAGCAGCTGGGCAACAAGCTCTTGTTCCCTATCTCGCTTTATATCTTCGTGCCATTCATGCTCGCCATCTTTGTGCCACTCATGGTTAGCGTATTCGAATCGTTCTAACTATGAACATCCTTCTTTCTGAAATCACCAACATGCTCGGTGCTGCCTTCTTTGTTTTTCTCTTCATCATTCGGGTGATGCAATTTTCGGATGGAAATATTACCGCCATCCTGCTCGCCCTGCAGGCTGCGCTGGCTGCGTTTTTATTGGTAATGCATAAACCTGTCGAACGCATCGGTCATCCATTGATATCGATGATCGCCTGGCTGTGTGCTCTGCTTCCGCTTGTATTCATGGTGGATAGAGCGAATGTTTTGTATTCATTGCCAGGCTTGCTTCTGGCGCTGTGGTCGTTGATCGTACTTGGCTTCTCCTTCTCCATTGCGCCTGAAGACCGTGGGGTTGTTATACGGGCTCCATATTCTTTTATCCGTCATCCGATGTATTTGGGCGAGAGCCTGTCACTGCTTGGCTTGTGCATCTCCTCAGAAAATCTGTGGAACTGGTTTGTTTTGCTCTTGTTCATATGTTTGCTCGTGGTGCGGATCCATGCTGAAGAACGCGTGATCGCAAATTATGAGCGGTACGGGAAATCCGTCCGCTGGAGGTTGATCCCTTTCATATGGTGACAAAGGAAGCCGTTGCTATCTATGTGGACCTGCTATACGACTGGCTAAATATGCTGCTGCGCGGAAACGCCCGCTCGCTTTTTTTCATCTGGTTGAGCGACCACACGAACGCGCACATTGAATGTGATGACAAACAGAAATTGGCCGAGTGGCTGCTGGAATTCAAAGAACCGAAGAAGTTGTGCGGTGAGGTGCTGATCATCCATGCCGAAATCCTATGGTGGTCGCATGTGCCGTGTACACAAGAGATTGAAATCAATGCGACATAGATCTATTTCTCCATATTGGTTATTTTTTAACGCGCTCCTGTTTTGGGGTGTTATTCCCTGGCTTTATCTAAATTGGGACAGGCTGGTCTCACGCTACGCTGCCCTGGTTGTTTGTATAGGATGTTGAAAAGAAGATGATAAGAAAAATTCTCGACCCCTACAAAGTCTTTATTTCATTATTGATTGCGATCGCGTTTTGGATCGCTCCATTTGGAGTTGATCGAGAATCGATTCCTGTCGAAGATAGTTATACAACGATCGATGAATTTTCCCTATACCCGAAACTGATCCAGGCCATTGTGCCAGAAGTCTCTGCGGCTTGCGCGCCCAGTTGCATGGAGGCAGTCTGCCTAAAATGGGTTCCGATTGGAGGAAGCTGCCAGCCTGAAAATCCCTGGGATATTGGCTGTTGTACGAGATATGGATCGGTGTGCAACGAAGAGCTGCCCGGCTGCGGACCCGAAGAACCCCCGCCGCCACCTCCCCCAACATATTCACCTCCAACTGTGTCCGCCGCCCTGACCTGCACCAACTGGGGCAATTCGAGCTGGTGTATCAATAACGGAAAAGTTGTGCTCAGCGCATCCGATCCTCAAGGATTTGCTGTGACCCTCAGCGGGAACTTCACGGTCAATGGATCCAACACACCATATTCATGCGCCAACCCGTGCAGCCTGACAATGCCATCTGGAAGCGGGACAGTGACCTACACCGCGACTTCTGCGACATCGGGGCTGTCCAGTGGGACGGGAAGTATCGCGTTCTATTTCGATCCTGGAACCCTGTCATCACAAGCAGCACTTCGGGTGCGCAAAGTGGAAGCTGGCACACCAGCGCAAGCCCAACAGTGACTGTGGCATCAAGCGACGCGATTTCAGGCCTGGCATCTCTTTCCATTACACGGAATGGGACAGCTGTTACCTCACCTTTCTCCCTGGCAGAGGGTACGCATAATATTTCAGTCATCGCGACGGATGTTGCGGGGAATCAATCCTCATCCTCTTTCACTGTCAAAGTGGACAGCCTCAAGCCCGTCATTTCATTCAACACCACTGGCTTATTGAATGGAGCCTGGTACCGAAGTGCGACGGTTGCTGTTTCTGCGACCGATGCCACTTCGGGATTACAGACACTGCTCATCACCGATAACGGTTCTGCCAAATCCTCGCCGATCGCACTCTTTGATGGCGCGCACACCATTTTTGCAACCGCTACAGATTATGCCGGTCATGTTAAGGCGGCATCATTAAACATTCAGGTGGATGGAACTCCTCCGAGTATTGTCCCATCCATCACTGGCACAGCAGGGAATGCGGGTTGGTGGGTGTCGCCTGTAAATATTAATGCCGCGTTCAGTGACGCATTATCGGGCGTTGCCACTCAATTGTTCTCGCCGAACGCAGGGACAACCTGGATGGCACTGCCGTCCAGTATTTCAACGGATGGCATTCATCAAGTTGTATTCAGGTCTTCTGACAACGCCGGGAATTCAGCGGAAATAAATAACACAGTGAAAGTTGACAAGTCTGCGCCAATCCTTTCCGTTTCACCGACAGGTACGCTTGGCGAGAATGGCTGGTATGTCTCCACGGTGCAAGTGAGTGCGACTGCTTCGGACGCAACATCTGGACTTGCCCTGTTCAAGTACATCCTGGATGGAGTTTGGAAAACTTACACCAGTCCATTCATTCTTGGAAATGGCATACACACTGTACAGTTTCAGGGATTGGACAACGCAGGCAATGTTACGACGACGAGCTTGCAAACATTTCAAGTTGATACGACAGACCCAGTAATCACACCGACAGTTAGCGGCACGAGCGGTTCGAATGGCTGGTATACCTCGAATGTGCAAGTGAGCGCTTCTGCGACTGACGCCGGTTCGGGAACTACCCCTTTGAAAGTATCAGTGGATGGGAGCGGATGGCAAAACTATTCTGCGCCGATCACTCTGACTGATGGATTGCACACCGTCCAGTTCCAAGTGACAGATATCGCTGGTAACTCGACCACTACAAACACCGCGCTGAAGGTTGATACAACCGCGCCGCAAATGCTTGGCAATGTGACAGGCACAGCCGGTGACAACAGTTGGTATGTTTCAGGAGTAACAGTACAGTCAACAAACACGGATAGTACATCCGCGATCGCTTCTGAGAAATACCGTCTTGATGGCGGTGCGTGGCAGACTGGAACGAGTATCCCCGTCTCGGAAGATGGTTTTCATACCGTTGATTTTCTGGCGATCGACAAGGCGGGGAATCAAAAGACGATCTCTCAATTCTTCAAGATCGATCAAGTTCCGCCGCAGATCACACTGACACCCACGGGAGATTCAGGCAGCAATGGCTGGTATGTCTCCAGCGTTTCGTTGGAAATGCTTTCGAATGACACAACCTCGGGGCTGTCATCGGCGGAATATGACCTGGATGGAACAGGTTGGAAACCGTTAGTAAATTCGATCACGCTCACGGATGGCAGGCGCAGTATTCTGGCGCGTTCAAAGGACAAAGCGGGCAACTCGACAACGGCATCGATCCTGATCAAAGTGGATACAGTTCCACCAGTGCAGGCGCTTGTCCTGGACGGCGTAACTGGATCAAATGATTGGTATGTCTCGGATGTGCTCGCCGATGTATCGACTTCGGATGTCACCTCTGGAAACGTGATCACAACCATCACGGATAATGGCGGGGATGCGAGTTTCGATCCGATTACGTTGACCGAGGGGATCCATACCCTGCACTATATGGCGGTGGATGAGGCCGGAAACAGTGTCTCCGCATCTGATGTTGTTTCTGTTGATACCACCATTCCAACAAACATACTCTCATCGCCTTCTCCCAATAGTGTTGCGATCGACACAGTTCAAGTTGGCGGTCAGTCTGCCGATCTGACATCAGGACTCTCCACTAATCAGATCTCTTTTGACAATGTCACCTGGCTTTCCCTGCCGAGCGCCATTCCCGATTGGTCGTATGACTGGGAAACGGCAGATCTTCCGAACGGTTCATTATCCATCTTCGCGAGGAGTATTGACCAGGCGGGGAATACAGGAACTCCATCTCAGATCAAAGTAGTGCTTGATAACCATCCGCCGTTCCTGGAATTATCGAATTCATGGAATGTCTGGGAAAGCGGAATCTTGTCGGTCGAACCGAACGTAACGCCATTGGAGAGTGTCAGGATCGTAGTGCATGACGCATTGCAGCGCTACCCGGATGAAGTCATTTACTTCGATCTGCCTGCGCCAGAAGTAGTGACGTGGGATCGCGTGATCGGACCTGGTAACGCGCCTCCAGGTTCATATCTTGTGGAGGTCGAGGTGTGTGACATTTATGGTGTGTGTTCGAAAGCCACCGCCACGATCATCGTTCCGGAAGGTGATCTCATTCCGACCGCAGAGCCATTCGTATTTCTTCCACGTATTAATCAGCCGCCTGTCATTGCGCCAACCCAGATTGTGATCCCGACCCAACTTCCACAGGCGGTTGCGATTCCCCCGCAGCTGGAACCTGTTGTTGTCCCGCTTCAGCCTCTTTGGACTGCGGCCCTTGTGACCATGTTTCTCTTCATGTTCGCTGTTCTATTGTTGCTCGATCCACGTCCAACGGCCTTGCGGTCGCTGGCGAAAACCATTCAAGGAGTAATAAATCATGACCGTTGAAATCTCTGTTGCAATACTTGTCTTCTTTCTCACCATTATCCTGGCGGTATATAACCAGCGCCAGGCTTCCGCGCTGCGCGGTATGGAACGCCTGGTGCAGGACTTCGTCGCCATGCAGATCCGCGACCGCCGCACTCGGCACATCGATGGTCTTGCCGATCGCATTGATCCGCTGGATTGGCTTGCGCGTCAAGCCAGTTCGGAACTTGATACACCGCTGATCATCAGCGATGTGATGCGCGTGGTACAGGATATTCAGGCTGTTGAATTGCGCGCCTCCGACGGCTTGCGTGTGATCGTGTCCACCTTGCCCAAATCAGATGTGATGAGGTTTGACCGTCGCCTGCGCGCAATGGGTATAAAGAAGAACGCGGCGGAGCGCGTGGCTTCCTTTGCTTCGCGTCCCTTGCTTGGAAAGTCGCGCTGGGGCTGGGGAGTGCAGACGATTGAACGGGTCATGTCGCAGGCCAATGAATTCTTTGACATCGAAGCGGACGCGGTGTCTGAACGGCTCGGTTTGAAATGGGGCAAGCCATCCCGCTTGTATTTCTATGTCGTCAAATGACATTTTTCCTGGATACGCAATTGTGATATTCATCCTGACCATCGGCGGCGTGCAGGATTGGCAGCATGGCGAAGTCAGCAACTGGATCAGCATCCCACTCTTTATCATGGGTGTGCTCGCTTCCATTCTGCGCGTGTTGTTTTTGGATGACATGCTCGCTAGCGCTCTGTCCCTTTTTGCGATAACGGTCATAACGGCTGCCGCTTTCAAAGGCTGGATGGGCGGTGCGGATTGGAAAGTGTTGATCGGTCTTTTTGGGCTATGGCCGCTGGCAGGATTCGCGGCGTTGGTCGTTGCGGGTGTATGGGGCAGTCTGGTCATTTTATTCACAGGAGATCGCAATGCGCGTTTTCCCGGTGTGACCGCGTTCGCTTTTGGAGCCTGCTTGACTTTTTTTGTGAAGGTCTCTATAATCCTTTTTGAATGAGGTGTGATTTTCCCTTGGGAAAATCGCGCCTTTTTTTGTTTCCATTTTCAAATTTCAAGGAGTCGCTATGTTAACTAAAATTCAATTCAATCTCTATCCTCAATTATGCCGCATGCTCTTCGATCGTCGCGGAGATGACTACGGTGAAAAAGCCGTCATCCTCGTGCTGGTTGTACTGGGCGGTGTCGTTGCGTTCGCGGCCTTCGGTGGCAGGATCGTGGATTTGATCGGTCAAGCCACCACTGGAATCTAAAATGTTCCTGCGCCTGCTTCATTCACGCCGCGGTGATGAATTCGCCGAGACAGCCATTGTCATGCCTTTGATCGTATTGGTCACGATCGCGCTCATGAATCTCACTATGGCCGGTTTTGCCAGTGTCAACGCCAACAACGCCGCGAATTATGGTGCGCGTGTCGGAAGCGTTCATCAGCAAGGTCCAGCTGGCGCGGCATACACCGCAGCCATGCAATCCACCGCGTATGCAAGTGTGGGGGATTACTCGGTGTCTGTTTCAGGCGGCGGCTTTCCTGGTGCGCAGATCAATGTTCAGGTGGACTGGAGCGTCCCCAACCTGATGGGCGGCCTGCTGAGCTTCATCGGTGGAGAAAGCTCAGACGCCGATATCAAAGGCAAGGCCATGTCTGTGTTTCGTCAGGAGGGTTGGTGATCGGTCGCTTGTTGATGTCACGCAAGGGTGACGCGTATGCCTGGTTCGCAGCCATGCTGGTGTTTGTCTTCATCCCGCTCGCGTCTCTTAGCATTGATGTGACACGCATGATGTACGTCAGAGGACACCTGCAAACCGCAAACGATGCGGCCTGCCAATCGGCTGCAGACGCGCTGGATACTAGCTTGTTCATTGCGACCAATCAGAAGCGCATTGAGCCTGGGCTGGCTCGTTCCCAGGCAGCGCGCGAGTTTTCCGCGACGTTGAATGATGCGGGCAGGATCCGTTACACCATTGAAGGATTTTCCATAAATTTCCCCGCGCCTACTTTCGCTCATTGCATTGCGACGGCGAATGTCCAGCACATCATTCCAATGACCCCAAATATGCGTGTGGTGATCGAGACCACTTCCGAGATGCGCGCACTGACAATGCCGTGATAGTGGATAGTGAGAGGTTCCAGAGGTAATCGTGCCATTTGAATTCGATTTCGATTTTCGCAAGAAGGAAGACCTGCTTTGGCTGATCGGGTTTGCGTTGATTGTCATTGCCGCGCTGGTTGGCATGGCTCACATGGGCCAGAACGCAACTCCGCTGGATACTGGCGAACCGCGCTTATTGGAATGGTCTGATTGGAGACTGCTTCAAGCGCAGCGAGCATACACCGAGGAACTCTCCGTTTTGCGAACAGATGCCATGCGGTTGACGAAGGCATTGGAGCAGAAACCTGACCCCGTCGCGACACAATTTCTGATCGAGCAGATCACGCAACACACGAAAGAAGGAGATCCGTCTCTTGAGAGTGCGCGTCTGGCTTTGGGAATCGCCGCATTGAATGTGCGCGACTGGTCCACTGGAACATTGGATCGCGACACAGCTATCCTATCTGTTCAGGACGCGCTGCCTCTTCTACAACAATAATTATGGACACAACCTTGAACACATCACATCAACGCGCCATGGACGATCTTCTGCAGGCCGAACGCGATCTGCGTACCAAGAGCGAAGAAAACACCCGCGCCATGCGGCAGGTGTTGATGGTGACTGCCAACCGCCTTGATGGGATCCGAATGCAAGCGCTGCAGCGGAGCGACCCTTCCATCCCTGCCAGGTGGGGGACGTTGGAATGGAAGAAATTCTTCGATGATATTCCCATTCCCTCAAAAGGCTGGGGAGACAGCATAACAACTGCCCCTGACAAACGAGTGGAACGCAAACTTCAAAAAAAGATCACTGAATTACAAGCCGCCCTGGATCAGGCTGAGCTTGAACGGACAAAGGCCATCCTTGTGGAGACACCTGTCTCTTTGCCAGAGGAAATCAAAAATCCAGAGCAAGTATTGGTTGTTGCTGATGAGATCGGAAATATTCCGCCAGATGCGACACCCGCGCTGACCGTCATTGTTGAAGATGCCAGGAGGATGCATGAAAAATATCCAAAGGAAACTCCTTCTGCTTTCTCTAATATCTTAAGTGGCGGTGGACGAACTGGGGGCGACCTAACACGTGTGTTCAAACGCTATTGGCTGGTCCTCTATCTGATCGGGCGTTGGAGATTGGCTGCGACCATGGAGTTGGAAGAAGTGCTCGCGGAAACGGTGAAGGTATCAGCTGGCTCCGGTTCGATGCGGCGTGTAATGTTGGATTTGGAAAAAGCCAATGTTCTGATTTCCGAGATCCTTGAACTTAACTCGTCGCAAACAGCGTTGAGACTATACCGATTTTCAGCCGAGGGTGAGAAGTTATACCAATCCTTATTTGGATCACGGCCATTAGAAAATGACTGGTCACGTCTGATCCGCTTGCATGAAGGCGCACGTTTCCCTGCGCACACCCTGGCAGTGCTTGCTTTTAGTATGCACGCGCGGAAGCGCGGTTGGGCTACGAAAGTGCTGCCGGAAGTTTCTGGATCGAGATCCATGGCGGACGTTTGGCTTATGCGAGCCAATGAACATTTTTATGTTGAAGTTGAATTATGCGAAAAAGAACGTGACGGCGCCAGGTGGAAAAACCTTTCTTCTCTTAATGAGGGACACGTGGCGTTGTGTGCGGTGAATCAGAAAGCGCACACACGGCTGGTTGCTGAATGCAAACTTGAAAAATTTCCAGGGTTGGCGACTAACCTGGAAACTCTGGTGAGTGGCAAGTTCAAGAATATCAACTCGGAGTCGCCGCTCTGGTTGGAAATTTGGAAGTAAGGGAGGGTGTTCTGCGGAAGACCATCTGAACTCAGACGATCTGCCGCAGGCTACCCGCCTGACACAGAACCTTACCAATTGAAAAGCGCCGGACGGAAGCCTTCGTTCGCGCGTACTGAATCAAACACCCAGACATTGCGTCCTGGTGTTTGCCAGGGCGCGCATTTTTTCTCACGGAGGTATTCCATGGATATCAAGAACCACAAGACACTGACCGGCATGCTGCTGGAAAGTGTGGCGGCCAGGCTCGATGCTGAACTGCCGAAGGACGCTTACAAAGCCGTGCCTGGCGCGGCAGACCTGACCGACATCGACCCCAACTACATGCGCAAGATCTTGAACGAGGTCTTTGGCTTGTGCGGTATCGGCTGGGGCTACAAGTATGACTCTGCCGATATGCACACCGAGATCGAGGAGCGTAAACGTTCCAGCGGTCAAGGCACACGCCGCGTGTATGTGGCCACGCTCAGACGCCTGACCTTCTGGTACAAGCTGAGCGCCGCGGACGATAGTGTTGTGACCTGCGAGATCGACGCCTCAGGCGGAAGCGACAACGATGTTGAAGCCTACGCCATGAAGGGCGCGATCACCAACGCGCTCGGACATGCTTCATCGAACCTCGGCTTTCAGGAGTCAGTCTACCTGGGCAAGCGTTCTCACAAGACGGTTGGCAAGGCGACCGCTTCAACAAAGGTCGCTGTCCCCGCAGCTTCAAAACCTGCGCCGAAGGTCGCCAAGCCCATCGTTGTTGCTCCCGCTCCTGTTCCGACAGGGATCGATCCCGCTGGTTTTGTGATCCAGGTTGGGCAGCGCGCCGGGCAGAAGCTTGGTGATCAGGATCGCACGGTGATCGAGTGGTATGCGAACTCGATGAAGGCCAGCAATGATCTTCAGTCCACCTTGCAGAACGCGGCTCGTTCACTCTTGAGCGCCCGTCCCAACGGGCACAAGCCTCAGCCTGTCGCTGGCTAGTCCAACGGCTCTTTCATAGGTTCTGCTTTTCCTGGGAGGCTTTGCCGCCTCCCAGCTTTGCAAGTTCCCTCCGTGATTTGATCGCGGGGTTACTGATGTTGAACTTTAACAATTTACAAACGAGTTTTATACAACAGACATTGGTCTGTTAGTTTTACTTGGAATCCATCCCCGGCAGGGGACGTGGACGCTGTTCCCCTGCCTGTTAATTTAGATACAAAAAAGAAAAATCTGAATTTCGCACAATAAGGAAAATAATCATGCCCGCAAAAAAAACATCAACAAAAAAAACTGCCATCGCTCAAAAGACTGCTGAAGAAAAGATTGTCATTGAGCAAGATAAGGTCGAAACATTTGAGGATGCTTTTGATAGAGTTGTGAAGCAAGCCATTGCTGAACCTGTATCTCTACAATTGATACCTCGCGAAGAAGAACAAGTTGAGATGGAAGCGATTGCGAAGCCTGTACTGACACAACAACTCATGCTTGCAGCGCCAAAACATCTTGCACCGAAAAAGGAGCATCCTGCTCGCCCACTTCCACAAGCCAGAGAACAATACGATCTTAACCAAGTCGTTGTCAGCGGCGTGATCGGTTCAGTATGGGGCAAGAATAACGATGTCTTTGCCCGCATGGCTTTGTCCTTGCGCGGAAGACTTGTTGAAAATGATGACAACTTCGCCTCCCACATCACATTGCGTTTCGCGGATGGAATGATCGCGGGTATGCCAATCTCTATTCAGCCCGGTGATGTCTTGAAGATCCGGGGCTATCTGGTTCATAGGGAGTATCACGAGACATTGAGGAAATTTCTGGACGAAGCCAATGCGATGAATTTCCTGGATTACGTGGATCCCGCTGATCTGCAAGCCTGGCGCGCTTTGACATTGGAGCGCCGCAACGGTCTGGTAAATGCGCTCTCGATGTCACTGATGGACGGAAATGGAAATCTGATCGAGCATTTTGGTGATCCCATCCAGGAGAAGTGTAGCAATCGCGCGCAGGTGGAAGGGATCGTTGCGCGGGTTTGGGAGTATCGTCACGCTGAAGGCATTGACCTCTTTGCCCGTATTGCCATCTACGATGAACACACACCTGTTGACTCAAAACACACCGGCAACTTTGGTCGCGCGCGCAGAATGGCGCACTACATCACCATCCGTTTTTCAAACGGAAAGACTTCCTCCGGTGCGACTCTGCGTTTGCAGGAAAAGATGCGCATCCGCGTGGTAGGGGAACTGCGTGACAAGGCGCAGCTCGTGACCTTGCGCGATGAACTGCTCAAGACTGGTTCGTCTGCGGTCGCAGCCATGATGCAGCGTGTTACCGACGCGGGTCAATTATCCGAGATCAAGAACCAGCAGGAAAGCCTGCATGTTCTCGCTAGCGCGGTGGTGGTGTACTCCTCGAAAGGATGAATTATGATGGATGAATAAGGGCGAGAGCAAAAGAACAAAAGACCTTCCTTGCCTCTTTCCACTTCTCATCACACGTAGCATTTCGCCTTTGCCTTTTTTCTTTGCTTTCTTCATCCTTCATCATTCATCCCTCATCCTTTTCTCTTCTCCTTTCCTCTTCGGCATAAAGCGCCCATCCAGGTTCGCGACCTGGGGGAGGACCTGCCCGATAGGGCAAACAAACACTTCTCCTTTCTATCTCCTCCTATCCTCACCTTTGGCAACGGGTCATTCACATCTCGCGTTGCCCTTGGGCGAGTCTCTTCATGGAGGCGATAGCCAGGCGCAGATGTTTGTCGGGAGCGGCTATTCGTCGCTCCCATCTTCATCCCGTGCGAACTTGTATTTCCTGATGGAACAGTTGGGCGATGTTCCGGGTTCGATGCCCGGCGGGATGACTGAGTTGGTCGAATGACCTTCTCCGGAAGATAGTAGACCGTTACCTGAAAATAATTGGAGCGAACCTTTGATGATGCCTGCACTTGGCTTGCATCTCTTTGGCTCGCTCTTTTTGTTTTCCTGTACCGTTTTTATTGTTTTCTTGAAGTTTGGGCTAACCGCCCCATCTGCATTTGGCGCTTTGCGCCTGTGATTAGAGTGGCCTTTCGGTCTCTACTCACTACTTTCAAATCTATATGAGGTGAAATCTAATGAAACGTTCCATGTTCGTATTCCTGTCTTTGCTTGTGATCGCCGCGCTTTCCGCCTGCGCTCCGAAAGGGACTCCCACGCCGTCTGTCGCAGATCTTCAATCCATCGCGATGGCGAATGCCCAGACGCAGATCGCCTTGACCGCTGCTTCCATCCCAACCGCCACGCAGCTGCCGCCCACGCTGGCGCCAACTCCCATTCCCGTGCTGCCAACTGAAATACCGCAAGAGGTGATCGTAGTGCCGCCTGAACTTGCGCCTGTCGCGCCGCTTGCCATTCCAGAAGATGTCAGTGTGTCCAGCGATGAAAACCCATGTAATGAGCCGCTGAGCAAGATGAAAGGTCCGCACGTTGAAGTGACCTTCAGCAACAAGACCAAAGGCAATGTGTCGCTCTATTTATATAGTTATACAAATGTATTTGGATGCGGCGTCGGTGATGTCACCCTGGCTCCCAGCGAATCTGTGACGACCAGCGTCCCGAAGGCTTGTTATGACTTCTATGGCTGGATCAGCGGTCCCAAGGATTCAACCCCTACAAGTTACGGCTGCTTGAATTTTGATCAGACCGTAAATGTTCGTCAGGATGATCTAGTTTTCACAGATCAAATTCAGTAGGGCAAAAATATGAAGTTGCCATTGCTGCCTTGGCCAAGCAAGAGGTATGCAATGGCGGCTTTATTTAATAGAGGTTGATATGACTGAAACGATTCATTGTGCCGTATGCGGCAAACCCATTCAGATCTGCGCGTCGCATGTCCCCAGGCGTGCAACCTGCTCCGTGAACTGCCGTATCCCGTGGCAGCGGAAGTTTGAGATCGATCCCGAAGAACTGCTGCTCGCTGTTTGGACTGAACCTGTGACGACAGTTGCCGCATCTTTCGATGTCAGCGACAAGGCCATTGAGAAACGCTGCAAGCGGCTTGGAGTTGTCAAACCGCCGCGCGGATATTGGGCGAAGATGCAATATGGCAGGTCACATGAACAATCCCTGCTTGCGCTTGGTTGGGCTAAAGAGAAGATTGAGACGCTGGGTGAAAGCCTGGCGGTCGCCGCGGATAGTGTCCGTGCGCAAGAGGTAGTTTTAATTCCTGTTTGAGAGCGCCGAATGTTGTATTAATAAATTAGAAAAGGAAAAAAATGGGTAAAAAACTTACCGACCTTCAAAAAAGTTATAAGGCATCTCCCCAATTGGTTCATACTATGTTGTCGTTGAAGATGAGGGCGAATATGTTCTGCGGATTGTGGATAAATTTATTTCACTGAACTCGCATAAGATGATGTTGGAAATAAAGGAAATCCTATGGTCAGACACGATGCGGAAACCTTGGACCAATGTCACTTACCTGGAATTGGAAATGCTCCAAAACGGCAGATACTCCTATGCTGACGAGGAACAAATCCAAAAGTTCGAGGCATGTGAGCTACAGGAATTGAGAAAGGTAAAAAAAGCGAAAAGAAAAAAACGATAAGGACATCCGAGGTGCGATAACTTGTATGTTTGCTCCTGCTGCGAAATGCGCACACCAGGTCCGTGACCTGGCAGGAGATCTTCGGGCATGTCCCGAACGTCCGCAGCCGGTGACGTAAAACGGCTCTAATAGTTTGCTGCGGAGGTTGTTGGATGTCCCAACCGTATAAACCGCAGCGCCCCGCGGGCACAGGAGAGTCTTGACGAAGACCTCCTCCCAAAAAGCGAGGAGAGTCTCTTGATGGGACTCTCCTCCAGGGGAATTTGGATTATTGAAAATATCAGACAAAAGCGGCGATCAAAAATATTACGACAATGACGAAGATCATGATTGGTTTGCCTTTGTCGTTTTTGAAATGGAGATTCTAATCATTGCTGAGTCGTGGATGCTTTTTTGAAAACGATTGGCAAAGGTTGAACTGAAGCTGTTATCCTAACAGACAAATAATCAGGCGGTCCCTGCCTGATAGCTGCAGGAACTGCCTGTGAAGTGATCAGTTAGACCGTCGAATTTTTAATGCAAAACCAGTTAAGGAAGTTAACTGGTTTTGCATAGCTAAATCCCTGATTAATATTTCCAATAAGCCAGTAGCCAGTCTAATGTCTTGAAACATTATTTACTCGGAATGCGTGCTGCGGCAGATCGTAAGAGTTCGGCCACGCGCTCGGGGAATTCCCCTTTACTGATATACATATCAGCGCCAACTGAGAGAGCAACTTGCTGATGGGAATCCAGATGGCCGATGAGTACAATGGCCAACGCGGCCAGGCAAGCCTTTCGGAGTTCATCCAACGCTGTACGTTGCTCCACGGGGAGTAAATCCCATTCCACCAATAACATATCCAAGTGGCTGCTTGGAACTTGAGTTAACGTGGTTGACCAGTCCGCCGCTTCACCAATTACTTCCATTTCCAGGTCGAGTAGGAATAGCTTCAGTGCAGAGCGTTCTTCACGCTTGGAATTGCCTAGATATACGCGAGTCATAGCTTCATCTTAAGACAAGCACTTTACCAAAGCAACACCCATCTGGGGAGTTTTGTTCTCCCCCAAGTGGGGGAGAACCATTGTTGAAAATATTACACAAGCCATAAAAGAAAATTCCCTTTTTTATTGATGCTCACGCGCTTACGCCGCTTCCGCATGATCCAGAAGAGCGGCAGCTTTCTCAATCTCGTTGCTTCCAGGCGCGCCATATTTTGATGCGGTTTTTACCGAATGGCCGAGCATCTTGGCCCTGGTCTCGATATCAACTCCAGCGGTGCGAAGCATGAAAGCACAGGTGTGACGCAGAACATGAGGGGTGACATCCTCGACGCCAGCATGTTTTGCAGCATCGGATACCATATCCTGTATGGCTCGCACCGACAACCGTTCACCATGTTTTCCGCGCACGCGAACGAACAACGCTTTCTCCTTTTCATTGCCAACACCCAACTCATCACGCAGATCCAACCATGCTTGCATCGCCTTGCGGGCGGGGAGCGGGATGGCGGTGTGTCGCTCCCTCAGTCCCTTGCCTTTGCGGATGTGGAGTGATCCGGACTTTTCCTTTAGCGCAATATCGCCTACATTTAGATTGCAAGTCTCGTCCACACGCGGACCGGCGTACATCATTAGGAACACAATAGCGCGGTCGCGAACTAATCGGTGATCAGCATTCTCGAAAACATTCTTTTCCACAGTGCCGTTGCGCTTTCGTTTTGGAACACGGGGAAGCCACGGCTGCTGGAAAGCAGACTCGAAGCGTGACCGATCGCTGTCGCTTAGTCCGCGCGGTTCAGGTTCCGCTTTTTCAGGCAGACGCAAGCCGTTCGTGGGTTCATGCTCGATGAGTTTCTCCGCTTGAAGATATTTCGAAAATGCCCGCAGGGAAGACACCTTACGCAGGACGGTGGCGTTCCCCACTCTTCGCTCCAAGTAATAGATGTAATCCTGGATCAGTTTTTTGTTCAAAACAAATGGATCGCGCTGCAGGACAGCGACAGTCAGCGGCTGACCTTCGGTCTGCTCCCACCAGGTGAGAAATTCGCGCATGTCGTAGACATAGCCGCGGATCGTATTTTCAGATGCGCCAGCTCTGATGCGGGAAGGTAAATGTGAGGCGTGCAGGTGATCTTCAAAGGCTTCGAGGATGCTTTTTTGTGTTGTATCCATAGTTTTATTCCCGGTATTTATCATGCTGTTGTTGATTTTGCGAAGTGAGAATGACATCATCCTGACCTCGTTTTCGTGGATTATCGCCTTAGATTATACACTATTGCTACGTATAATGTAAGTTGTACGCGGTGAGAACTACACAGCAAAACACGTACTTTTGACGTGTTTTACTGTCCTTGTAGTGTCTCAAAGATAATGAGACTGGCTTCAATCCCTTCGTAGAGTGCCTTCTCTTCTATATAAATGCGAGATTATTTTATTTTTCCGAATTAAACGAAGTGGAAATGTCATGTTATTTGGCTGATTTGAGCTGTT